>NZ_RAWL01000276.1:0-11692 GCF_003668885.1 Corallococcus sp. AB049A
GTGGGGGTGGTGGTGCACTCGGACAGCAAGGTCGCGGGGCACGGGCCCGGGGTGACGCCGCTGCTCATCTGCCCGCAGGAGTGCGTCCGGCTGGTGTGCCGGCCCCAGGCCAACGTGGCGCTCCTGCTGGGGCTGCGTCAGAGCGTGGCGCCGCCAGCGCGGCGGCCGTCAGGGAGTGGGCGGTAGGGACACGGCGCCCAGGCAGCGCGACACCATGGCCGCGCGGGTGTCCACGCCCAGCTTGACGAAGATGCGCCGCAGGTGGGCCGCCACGGTCCAGGTGCTGATGTTGAGCTTCGTGGCGATCTGCTTGTTGCCCCAGCCCGCGCAGACGCACGAGACGACCTGCAGCTCGCGCGACGTGAGCAGCCGCACGTCGGAGGCGGGCCCGGTCGCGGGGGGCGCGCCGGGCTCGGCGGGCACCAGGTGGTAGCGCTGGCCGTTGATGATGAGCTCACCGGCCAGGGCGTGGTTGCGCGCGGGGGGAGGCGCCGGGCCGCCGGGGTCGGGAACCACGAGCAGCACATGGCTCCCGGGAGGAAGAGGCGTCCGCATGGCGGGGGCTCAGGCCGGGTCCGCGAGTTCGGGAGACGTGAGGATGCGCCAGAGTTCGGAGGCTTCGCGCGGGTGCCCGGAGGCGCGCAGCTCCTCCGCGAGGCGTTCTCCCGCGGGAGGCTCCGGCCGTTCGCGAGCGAACGTCACCAGCCGGGTGGCGCCGCGGCGGCCGAAGCGCAGCTCGGCATGGAAGAGCAGCGCCAGCGCGCGGGCCGAGGCGAAGAGGCCTCCGGAGGCAAGCTCCGTCTGGGTGCAGGAGGCCAGCATGGGACGGAGCACGTGCGTGACAAGGACCTCCAGCTGCGCGCGTTGAGCGCCGCGTTCCCGTCCGGCCCGGGCGAGCGCCGCGAGCAGCCGGGGGTCCTGGGCGAACAGGGCCGGCGCGTTGTCGGAGTGAGGGATGGCATCGAGCCCCAGGCGTCCCAGCCGGTTCTCGAACGCCTCGGGTTCACGCTGCTTCCAGAGGCAGAGCGCGGTGGCGAGCGTGGGCCCTGACAGGGGCCAGGCGCCCCAGCGGAGCTCGTGGCTGGACGCGGATTCGAAGGTGACGGAGTCGAAGGGGTGACCGAACCAGGCGAGGACGAACTCCAGGGCGCGGGCCTCCGGCGTGGAGAGGCCCAGCCCCATGAACTCCTCGCGAGAAGGCGAGCAAGGGCCACGCACCGCGACGGTGCCGCGATGGATGGGTCTGCCGCCCTCGAGGTCGAGGACGATTCGGGCGCCATCCGGGAAACCGACCACGTGCCCCTGGAGGAGAAGTTCCTCGCGAGCCGCACGGAAGGGAGAAGCCGGTGCGTCCGCGTCGAGGGACCGGGGCTCGGAGAACAGGGCGGCTCCGGAGCGGAGGTGGACATTCTCCTCGTGGGAAGCGCGAGCAGTCTCCTCTCCGGAGTTTCCAAACGGATTCACGCCGGAACCGGAGTGATGGTGCTCTTCATGGGTTGCGCGACCGGATTCCGCCTCCGAGTCTCGGAAGTGATGGTTCATCTCAGCGGCGGAGCGAACAGGCGTGCGCTCGGGTTCCCTGAACGGATCCACGCCGGAGCGCGGATGAAGGTTCCCTGCCCGGGGAGCACGACCGCTGGCCCTATCAGAGGCGCCGGCCAGGCCTCCGCTGGGATTGGGGTAACGGCCCTCTTCACGAGCCAGGCGTTCCGATGCCGCACCCATGCGAGGCCCTGATTCACCGAGGAGCGCTGCCGCCGTGTGACTCACCTCGCGTGCCGCGCGAACGGATTCAGGGAGGGACGCCGGTTCACGGAAGGCCGCAGCGTCCAGTTGGAGCTCCCCGCGCGTCGCACGAACAGATTCCGTGCGGGGCATCCGGTCGCCCAAGGGCGCCGCGCCCAGGGGACGCGCTCCGCGCATCGCACGACTGGACTCCGCGCGGGACGCCCGGTCACTGGGCGACGCTGCTTCCGGGTGACGCCCCCTACGCGTCGCACGTACGGACTCCGCATGCGGTACCGGCCCGCTGAACGCGGCTGTTGCCGATGGGCGCTCTCCGCGCGTCGCGCGAACGGGATTCGTACGAGACGCCTGGCCACCGAAGAGCGCTGCCTCCGGGTGACGCGCGCCACGCACCGCACCAGCAGACTCGGCGCGAGGCGCTTGTTCGCCGAACGGATCCACCTCCGGGCGGCGCGCCTCACGGGCTGCATGCGAGGACGCGTCCTGCGTCACGCGGGTCCGGGGCGATGCCCCAGCGAGCGCGCTGGAGCCGGGGCGTGGAGGACGAATCCCCTCACGGGTCGTGCGCAAGGCGGAGGCAGAGGGTTCGGATGCAACGGATGCACGGCCCTCCACTTCGGAGAAAGGCTCACGGCCACGCGGGGAACGTCCCTCCTCCCGGGCCGAGCGGGACGGGATATCCCGTGCGTGCCGTGGGTCGGAGCCCGAGCCACGACGCGCAGGACGCAGTTCCTCCCGAGCCGCGCCTGAAGAACCGGAGGACTCCCGCTGCGTCGTCCGGCCGCCAGGCCCGGCGGCTTCGAGCGGATCAACACCGCTCCGCGGAGAAGGTCCAGGGCTGAGTGGACGAGACTCCGTCGCACCTTCCCGTGAGAAGGGAGCATCCCGTTCGAGGTCGGAAACCCAGCGGTCCAGGAGCGACATCACCCCCTGGGAAGCAACGGGCGCACGGTTCCGCTTCCGCCCCGAATCATCACCAGCCACGGCAACCTCCCCTGCGAACCATCCAGGCCCTGCACAGTAGGAATCCCCCGGGCGCAGGGAAGTTCGGCCCGGGGCCCGGCTTCACGGTTGATTTCAGGATGGAGTCGCCACCGCGGACAGCCAGGACGACAGTGCCGTCATCCCGGAAGGAGGGCCCGACGCTGGCTCGCCTGCTCTAGAACAAGCGCGAGTAGATGGACGGAGCCCCCGGCCGAGGCACCCAACGTTTCGCATCCCGGGGCAACCACAGGATCTGGAAGGCCTCCGCGAGCCCATCATAACGAAGGCGGTGCTCGCCCCGAGCCAGGCTGAACTCAGGAGTCGTGACGCGCGCGCCATCAATGAACATCGCGCCGGATTCGAGCAGGCTCGCGGGCTGGACGAAGTACCGGTCGGAGCGAACCGCGAGGAAGCGATCCTCCAGAGTGCCGGAGTCCGAGTTCACGCGATAGCGCTGCCCCCACAGGAACAAGTCACCGTCGTAGGGCTGGTAGTACGTGTCGAGGAAGCGGCGCAGCGCCAGGGGAAGACCCGAGGTGCGCAGATCATCCACCCGCATCACACAGCCCTGCGCCACGAGCACCCGAGGCATCTCCTCGGAAAGCAGGTCCGCGAGGGAGCCGCGCAGATACGCATCCGTGTAGAAGTAGAAGTGCGCATGAGGCCGGCTCACGAAGCCGCCCGAGTTGTCATAGACGACATCCTCCGGCCCCGTGAGCGCCGCGATGCGAGCCAGCACCTCGCGCTGACGCGCATTGCCGCCACCATCCAGCAAGGCCTCCACCTGCAAGGCCTGAACAGCGAACAGGCCGCCCAGCCCGGCAAGGCCAACGGCGCGTACGACGGGAGTGCGCAACCCAGAGGCTACGACGAGGACGCCGCGAGCAGCGAAGGGAGCCAGCACGCCCAGGAAGGGAAGCAGGCTGTACGGAAACGGAGCGCGCTGGAGCGCATAGGCCCCAAAGGTCGCGGGCACGGCCACGAACAGGAGCAACTCGGGAGTACGCCAATCCTTCAGCAACCGGGGGACCATCGCGACGAGCCCGACGCCAGCAAGGAGGAAGAACGCGGGTTGTTCCCCCAGGGCCGGCACCAGGTATTCGCGCCACGAGAAGCCCGGGTAGTGGCGCTGGTGTTCAGAAGCCCAGACGAAGCACCACTGCCACCAGGAGCGCCAGGACCCTGTGACCGTGAGATACGCAGCCACCAGGCAGGTCGCGGAGATGACGCCCACGAAGAGCGCGCGAGGCGCTGCGATGAGCGAAGGCACAGCACTCCGTCGCGACACGAAGCCGACCAGGAGCACGGCCATCACAAGCCCGCCGAAGAAGAGTGCTTTCTGGGAGCCCCATGCTGAGGCGACGAGCAGCGCGCCCGCCAGGAACGACGAACGGAAGGAGCCGGGTTGCACGGCCAGTGCCGCAAGGGCTCCCAGAAAGAGCGCGGCGGTGAGGGCATCCGGGCGCACCTCGGTGGCGAAGTGCAGGAAGCCCGGCGAGCAGAGCAGCATCAACGGAGCCAGGAGCGCGGCGATGCGTCCTTCCCGCCGGTTGATCAGGAACACGGAGACACACGCCCCAGCGAGCGGCACGAGCATCGCGGCACGAAGCGCGAGCACGTTGCGCGGATCATCCCCGAGCATCCGGAACAGCGGAGCCAGCACCTGGTACACGAGAGGAAAGTGCACCTCGAAGAAGTCGCGGTACGGCACCTGTCCGTGGGCCATGAGCCACGCGGCATGGGCGTACTGGAACTCGTCGATGCTGAATGCCTTGTGAAGCGCGAGGCGAGAGGCCTGGAGCGCGAGCACGCCCAGGACGACACCCAGCCCCCACCGCAAGGCCCGAGGCTCCGTCATCGGCGCCGTCATACCGCGAAAACACTCCACCATGGCCGCGCACCGCATACGCGCTGGAAAGCCGGACAGAGAACCAGATCTGCGACATGCCAACGACCGTTGCCTCACCACCGAAGCAACTCAACCTTCCACACGGCAGAGCCGGCGAGACGCCAAGGCGGGTTGGGGGCAGAAGCTCCGCCCGGGAAGCGGCTGATTCAAAACCTCTCCGACAGCCAGACAGGCTCACGCCGCATGACGCCTGGGACTGTCGCCCATGGAGCGCCGCTGTGGGCCGCGGCGTCATGCAGGCGCGACGCCCGCACCAGGTGCGATTGCCCCAAAACCGCTCCAGCAGTCGGACAAGCTCACGCCGCATGAACCCAAGGACACGCGCCATCAGAGCACAGCGATACGCCGCGACGTCGTGCGTGCACGGATGCCAGGACAGCGCCACGGGCAGAGGCACCCGCCTGGGCGGGGTTGGTTCAGAACCCGTCCGACTGTCGGACAGGTTCGCGCCGCATGAAACCAGGGACACGCGCCTCGCAAGGTGTAGCGGTGATGCGCGATGTCGTGCGCGCGAGGGCGCCAGGACCAGGCCTCGGACAAAGATGCCCGCCCGGGGGCGGTTGCCAAAAAACCTGTCCGACAGTCGGACAGGTTTTCTTCGTCCGGCTCCGGAGGGGAGCCTCGCGCGTCCATGTCAGACCCCTGTGGTTGGATGGCGATGCTGGGACGAGGAGGGGGAATGGGGATGGAGCACGGCGGGCTCGTGGCGTACGTGGAAGCACAGATTGAGCGCGACATCGCGCTGGGACGGATTCACCCGAACGGGCAGTTCGGCTCGGAAGCGAAGCTGGCGCGTCACTATGACGTCTGCCGGGGCACCATCCGTGAAGCGCTGCGGCGGCTGGCGGCGCGGGGCGTGGTGGTGCAACGGCCTGGACGCAAGACGCGCGCGGTGCCGTTGGATGAGTCGCTGACGCTGGAGAACCTGGGGCTGGCGCTGCATGACAAGTGCTCTCCGGAGGCCCGGTGGCTCTTGCAGGGCTACTTCAGCCTCCGGCGGCAGGTGCTGGTGGAACTCCTGTCCGACTGCTGCACACGGGCTTCCAAGCGGGACCTGGACCAACTGGGGAGCATCTGCTTCGGAATCTGGGACGCGGCGCGCTGGGAGTCAGGGGCCTACTGCGCCCAGGTGGAATTCGAGTTGCTGCGGCTGGCGGCCCGGGTGGCGGACCGGCCCGGGCATGTGCTTCTCGTGCAGTCCCTGCAGCGGGCCTTCATGGTCGGCGCGGCCCAGTTGCTGCCCCTCCTGGGAGGTGAGCCGCTGCGCCAGTGGGTGAACTGCGCGAAGGATGCCCTGCATGACCGCGATACGCGGGCCATCCAGCACGAACTGCCGGCGCTGATGAAGGCACACGATGACCTTGTGCTGGACGCCTTCGCACCTACCCTCCAAGGACATGTGTCCCCCGAGGCATCGGGCCACCAGAAGAGCCCCGTTGAAGACATCGCGCCAGCCACAGGCAGGAGTGGGTCATTGGATGCACGCCCCTGCGACGAGACGCGTGGCCTCAATCACCTTGGTCCAGCCGGTACACCGGATGATGAGCCAACTGCAGTTTCCCGCGTAGAGGAGCATGTCCTCGACCAGCGTGAACCAACCGCCGCGCTGGACGGTGCGCTGCCGGCGGCTCACCGCATGAAGGAGCGCGACTCCGACCGACTTGTATCAGCCACTACGCAGGGCGATGTGCTGACGGCGGTTCCTCGCTTGGAGGAGCCTGACCTCAACCAGCTTGCACCAACCGCCGCGCAGAACGACGTGCTGACGGCGGTTTTCCGCGTGGAGGGGACTGCTCTCGACCAACGCACACCAGCCACTGCGCAGGACGATGTACTGACGGCAGTTCTCCGCATTGAGAAGGGTGACCTCGACCGACGCCCACCAATCACCGCGCAGGACGAGGTGCTGACGGATGATGTGCTGACGACAGTTTCCCGCGTGGAAGAGTGAGCCCCCGACCGACCGGCATCAGACGTCAATCGGGATGACGGGCTCAAGGCAGATTCCGGCGTGGCAATGGGCCCCGGAGGCTTCCGCTCGACTCGTGCTTCCGGGCCTCTGTGCATGACTCCCTTCAGCGGCCCGTGCGGCGCCTTGCTCTCGCTCGCGCGGCCTCCAGCGCGGAGTCCACTCCGGCTGGCGGTTTGGGGGGCTCGGGCTTCTGCTCGGCAGGTGGTTCCGGAGAAGGCTGAGCCAGCGTTGTCATGGGCCTCGGGCCCGGGCCCGGTGCCGTCATGGTCCCTCTCGCGGTGGCTTCCTTCATCGGCCGTTCTCGCGCTGCTCGCACTCGCGGCGCGGAGAGGAACCGGCGCACGGCCACCTCCGCCAGCATCGCCGCCAGTGCGAACGCGACCAGCCATGGCGCCAGCGCCACGCGGCCCTCCGACTCGGGCGCCTCCGCGAACAGGCCTGTCATCGACAGCCGCTCCTGGCCTCCGCCCACCGCCGACAGGGCTCGCAGGAGCTTGAGTCCCTCCTTCGCGCTGCCGGGTTCGAACTCCGGCGCGTACGGCAGTGCCACCGGTGGCGCCCTCAACGCGCGCCCTCCCCACTTCACCACCGGGTGCCAGGTGCCGCTGCCTGTCAGGGGGTACTCGACCACCAGCCGGTCCTCGTCCTCCCAATGCAGCGGCCTCTCCACTCCGGAGCGCCCGTCGCCGGACAGCAACACCGCCGTGGGCAGCGCTCCCGGCATGGGCTCACCCGGCGGCAGGTCCAACGTCACCCTCAGCAGGTTGCCCTGGCGCTCCGAGCGCACCACCGCCTCCTCCTTCGGCGTCGTCCGGCCCATGGACCAGCGCACCACCGCCTCCAGCGTCGCCCGGAGCGCGCTCCACTCGCGCAGCTCGCCCGTGTACTTGCCGTCCACCTCCGCCGTGAGCGCCACCGTGCGCCCCGCGCCATGCGGCCACAGCGCCAGCACCGGCGCGGCGTTGGTGTCCAGCGTGCGCAGCGCCACGTTCGCCCGGGGCTTCAGGTAGGTGAGGTTGTAGCCGCCCACCTGCGGCAGGCCCGCCGTTGGCAACGGCCCCAGCAGCGGCAGGTCCGGCGCGGCCTCCAGCGACGCGGGCTCGTCCACGAACGTGGCCCTCGCCACCGCGAGCGTCTCCTGGCTGAAGATGCGCGGCAGGCTCATGGCGTCCTCCGCGAAGTAGATGCGCCCCTCGCCGCGCCGGGCCACCTCGCGCAGCAGGTCCGCGTCCGGATCCGTGGGCTTGCCCAGGCCGATGACGGACACCGTCACGTTGGCCTCTCGCAGCGCCGCCAGCGTCTGCTGGTAGTCGCCCGGTTCCTCCGAGTCCGCCGCGTCGGAGAACAGCACCACGTGCCGCGTGGGCTTGTCACTGCGGAGGAGCTCCTTGCGGCCCGCGCTCAGGGCCGTGCCCACGTAGATGCCTCCACCTCCGCTGAAGCCCCGCGCCACCTTGTCGAACGGCAGCCCTTCGCTCACCGGGCTCAAGGGGAAGATTTCATGCGGCTCCGTGTCCACCATGTGCACGGAGGCTTCGTCCTTCGCGTTGAGCAGCGTGAGCGCCGCCGTGACGCCCTCGGCGGCCAGCTCCATCTTCGTGCGGCCGTCCGGCACCTGCACGCCCATGGAGCAGCTCGAATCCATGAGCACGCTCATCGCCACCGAGGCACGCCGCTGCTCCTCGCGCATCTCCAGCGACACGGGCAACAGCGGCTCCAGGGGCGAGCGCCGGTAGCCGCCCTCTCCGAAGCTCGACCGCCCTCCCGTCATCACCAGCCCGCCCCCCGCCTGGTCCACGTAGTCCGCGAGCGCGTTCAACCCCGTCTCGCCCAGCGCGTTGGCGTCCACGTTCTCCAGCACCACCACGCCCACGCCGTCGAGCGCCTCCAGCGACAGGTGGAATGGCGCCTTCACGTCCAGCGACATGCCCGTCGCCGCCAGCGCCTTCGCCAGCGTTCCCGACGGCTGCGCGGTGAGCAGCAACACGCGCGGCGGTCCCTCCACGCGCAGCACGCCCACGCCCACGTCGTTCTCCGGGACGCCGTCACCGGCAACCTCCACCTTGAGCCGGTAGTGCACGAGCCCCGGCTCCTCCAGGAGGTCTCTCAGGGGCAGCAGGTTGGGCCCGGGCTTGAAGTCGTACGGCCCCTTCACCAGCACCTTCCCGTCGCGCTCCAGGCGCACGGTGCCGGTGATGGCCGAGGTGGCCTGCACCACGGCGGAGAACTGGAAGGGCTCGCGCACGGAGACCGTGGCGGGCACGTCCAGCGACACGACGGCCACGTCCAGCGCGGGCTCCGGACGGGCCACCTGCCGGTAGTCCACCGCGATGCCTCGCGCCGCCAGCCGCCGCGTCGCGCCCCGGGCATCCGCTCCCGTGGCCCGGCCGTCGGAGACCACCAGGACGCGGCCCGTGCGCTCGGAGGGGATGAGCGCGCCCGCCGCGTCCAGCGCGGCCGACAGGTCCGACGCCTCCGCGTCCACCGGCCGCGTGAAGCCGCCGAACCGGCCCACCTCCGACAGCGGAGACTCCACCCGGGCCTCGCGACCGAAGGTGATGACGCCCACGCGGTCGCCCGGGCGGCGCTGGGACTCCACCAGCGCGATGAGCTCCTGTGCCACCCGGTCCACGTCCAGCGGCATGGAGCGCGAGCGGTCCACCACCACGGCCACGTCGCTGCCCGCGTTCGCCAGCCGCAGCTCCGGCCCGGACAGCGCGCCCACGCCGAGCACCAGCAGCGCCCACCGCAGCACCATGGGCGGACCGGGCCGCCGGCCGTAGCGCCACAGGAAGAGGCCCAGCGGCAGCAGCAGCAGCCACGCCTGGGGAAGGGTGAAGGTCATGCCTTCCTCGTGACGTAGAAGTCCGCCAGCAGCGCGGCCAGCAGCACCACCAGGGGCCAGCGGGCGCGCTCATGGCCGCCGGTCCCATCCGAGTCCTCGCCCACGTCCTTCGCGGCCACGTCAGCGCTGCCCCGGCCGCGCAGGTCCGACTCGCGCGCGTCCAGCGCCAGCACCTCCAGTGAGTCCACGTCGCGGCCCTCGCGCTCCAGCACGTAGCGGCCGGGGCTCGTCGGCGCGGGCAGGCTCAGCGAACCCGCGCCGAACACGGGCTTGCGGCCCGAGGGCCCCTTCAACGCGTAGCGGGCACCGGCCTCCGTCACCACGGAGAGCGCTTCGCCCAGGTTGAGCTGACGCCGGGGGAAGCCTTCACGCAGCCGCCGCGCTTCGCGCACCACGTTGCCCAGCAGCACGGGCCAGGCGGTGGTGCGCTGGAGGTTGGAGCGCGCCAGGTCCACGTTGAGGTGCAGCCGCCCGCCCTCCTCTTCCGATACGAGCACGGCCTCTCCCGCGGTCATCAGCGGACGGCCCGGTGGATTCGCGCCCGCCGTCCACCGCACACCCGCGAGCTGCACGTCGTCCATCAGCGTGCTGCCCTTCTCCGTGAAGAACGGCCCCACGAAGGTGCGCAGGGGCCCCTCCGCGCCCAGCGTCACGCGGGCCTCGGCGCGCGCGGGCCCCACGGACAGCACCGGCGCACCGGGGACGGGAGGGCCATGCGCCACGTCGGGGGACACCGATAGGAACCGCTCCAGCGCCTGCTTCGACGCGGGCGACAGCCCCTCCGTCAATCCCACGGACACGGGCATCACGGGGGACGGAGGCAGGCGCACGTGTCCGTCCTCGGGAAGCGCGTCGTCCGGGAGGGACACCTCCACGTCGCCGGCCTCGCGGAAGGTGAGGCGCACGGTCGCGGCGCCCTCTTGCGGCAGCGCGATGCGCTCCGTGCGCTCGGTGCCTTCGCGCGCGCCCGGCCCTGGCGCCGCGCGCACGCGGGCTTCAACTTCCGAAGGCCCCGCTCCGAAGCGCGCGACCCGCAGCGTCACCGTGGCCCGGCCTCCTTCGTCGCGCCGCTGCGCGGAGACCAGGGCCACGTTGCCCTGGGAATGCCCCAGCGCCGTCCAGCGCACGGAGGGCGGCACGGTGGCGTCTTCCGAAGGCGGAGCGTCGGTGAAGAAGTGCACGCGCTTGCCCGGCCCCGCCAGCTCCTGCGCCCACAGGAGCGACGCCGTGACGTCGTGGTCCGGTCCGCGCGCCTCGAAGGACTCAAGTGCGGCCAGGGCGCGGGATGCATCGGCTTCCGGTCCGGCGATGACCTGGGGGGCCACACCGCTCGCGAGCACCGTGACGTGCGTCGCACGCTCGGTCTCCACACGCTTCGCGGCTTCGGCGCGCACGTGCTCCAGCACCGTCTTGCCATCCGGAGCCCGCGCGGACATGGACAGGCTGCCGTCCACGACGAGCACGAGATGACGGCGGTGGGCCGTCTCTCCCAGCCGCACGTCCGCCAGGTACAGCGCGGCGGCCAGCACGGCGAGCGCCTCCAGCAGCAGGGACGCCTCCCGAGTGAAGCGCTCCCACCGGGGTCCGCCCTCCGCGCGAGGACGCGGCGTGCGCCACAGGAACAGCGCGCTCACCACCACCGGCTTCTGCCGGCGGCGCAGGAAGTACGCGGCGACCAACGGCACCAGCGCCCCCAGCGCCAGCAGCCCCCAGGGAAGCCCGAAGCTCACGCCCCGCCTCCTGCCACGAACAGCGCGCGCAGCGGTCCCGCCAGCTGCGCTCGCAACCCTTCCGCTGCGTTCACGGTGAGCAGCGTTCCCCGCGCCCGCACCGCCGCGCTTCGCAGCGCGCGCTGGTGCGCCTCGAAGCGCCGGGCGTAGGCGGCCAGCACGCTGTCCGTCAGCAGCTCCTCCAGCGCAACACCGCTCTCCGCGTCCACCAGCCGCGCGCCCTCGCCCCCCGTGGGGTTCAGGTCCTCCGCGTCCAGCACCTGCACCAGGAACAGCGCCGACGCGCCTCGCGACAGCCGGGCGCACAGCGCCTCCAGGTCCGTCTCGAAGAGGAAGTCGCTCACCACCACCCGCAGCCCACACGGCCTCAGCGGCGGCAGCCGCCCCAGCGCCGACGCCAGGTCGTCCCGCGCCTCGAACTCCGCCCCTCGCAGCGCCGCGCGGCACGCCGGCCCCTGCACCCGCTCCGACCTCGCCCCGCCCCACAGCAGCGTCGGCGTCAGCCC
>NZ_RAWL01000277.1:0-11673 GCF_003668885.1 Corallococcus sp. AB049A
CCTCCCACCCGCGCCCCTCTACGCCGAGGAGTCCGTCACCTCCGACGCCATCCGCCCGGACGCCCCCGGCCTGCTGCGCGTCATCGACGCCAGCACGGACGTCGTCCCGCTCAAGGGTTTCATCCCCCTGCGCGTGCCCAGGCCCGGGGGAGGGGAGGACTTCTTCCGCCTCCTCCAGCGAGGCGCCGTGATGGAGGTGGAGATCGCGGACGGTCCGGCCTTCCGCAGCATCCTCTCCCGCGAAGAGTCGGAACGCTTCGCGGGCCACATCCTGCGCCTCAAGCTGGAGGAGCGCATCGGCCTCGACATCGAGGCCGGCTAAAGCCCACTCAGTTCGTCCGCACGATGCCCACTTCCGCCGTGCCCGCCAGGACGACGCTGCCCAGGAAGAGGTTGTCGGACTCCGGGCCTCCCATGCGCACGGCCTGGAAGATGATCAGGTAGGTCTGCTTCGGGTTCGGGAACGCCGTGCCCGGAATCGTCACGCGCGCGGACCGGAACGTCGCGGGCGTCGCCGCCAGCTGCAGGAACTCCACCGGCGACGTCGGCACGTTCGAATAGGTGGCCTGGCCCTTCTCTCCGTTCGCACCCAGCGGAACCACCGTCACGAAGCCCAGCGTGCGGTCCTGGTTCGCCGGAGGCGCCGGCCGGTCGAAGCCGAACTCCGTGTTCGCGTTGATGCGCACGAAGCCCTCCGCCGGGTGGAACGCCGGGATGGCCTCCTTCGTCGGCGAGTCCTCCACGCGCGCCTCGTACTTCGTCCCGTTCTGCTCCGCGAAGAACGAATACGTCGCGCCGGACGTGTACTTCAGGTCGTCCGTGGAGTCGCTCGTCACGCCGTAGCTGCCGCCACCCTGGCCGTTGAGCGGCACGCCCGCCGCGCTCCCGGCGCGCAACGTCACGGTGGCCCCGCTCAGCCCCTCCGGCTGCGCGTTCTCCCCCTTCTTCGTCCCGAAGAAGACGAAGGCCGCCGTCTGCCCGGGGAAGCTCACCACGTCCCCGCCGTCCGGCCCTCCGAAGGTCCCCGCGTCGTACCCCGCCATCGCGGACGCGGACACGTCCACCTGCGGCGTGGCGAGCAGCGTGCCCACCATCACGTGGTCCGCCGTGAGCTGGTTCGTCGTCTTCTCCAGGTCACAGGCGAGCGGCGACAGCAGGGACACGGTGGCCAGGGCGGACAGCAACAGGCGTTTCATGGGCACTCTCTTGAACGGGGCACGGGTGATGGCGGCCAACCATACCCCGCGTGTTGCAGGTGGGCGCGAGGCCCTGTCGAGGTATCCTGCACGCCGCTCGTGCAACGCCTCCGCATCCACTCTTCCGGCCGCCGCTTCCTCCACCGGCTCGGCTTCTCGCTCGTCATGGCGGCCCTCTTCGGCTGCCTGCTGGGCCTGCTCGTCTCCCAGCGCGTCACCCGTCCCTCGCGGCCGGACGACACGCCCGCCCCCCTGCTGTCGCCCTCCGGCTTCATCGACGCCATCTCCCACGCGCTCGACGGCGGCGAACGCGCCTTCTACGACTGGCGCATCCGCCAGCTGGGGGAGGTCTCCGAGCGCTCCGACCGCGTCGTGCTCGTCTCCATCGACGACGACACGCTCGCCGAGGCCCAGCAGGGCCCCCGCGCGGACATCGCCGCGTACCCGTGGCCGCGCCAGGTGATGGGCGGCATGGTCCACCGGCTGGTGGAGGAGGGCGCCTCCGTGGTGATGCTGGACTTCGCCTACCCGGAGCTCAGCCCCCGCGCCTGCGTCACCCCCACGCGCTCGGGCCGCGGCGCCCTGTCCCAGGACGACGACGCGCTCCGGGCCCTCCTGGACCAGGACCCCGGCCACTCCGTGCTCGCCTTCCGCTGGGGCGCCGAGGGCACCCGCTCGCTGCCCCCCACCGGCCGCCTTTGGCCCTACCGGGTCCGCCTGGGCAGCTACCCCGGCATCACCGAGGCCCGCGCCCGCGCGCAGTCCGTCCTCGCCCTCCAGCGCCCCGCGTTCGTCATCCCCGCCGGCAAGGCCCTGGAGGTCTGGGCCGGCGTCGCGGACGAGGGCGAGGGCCGCAGCCTGGGCGACCAGCTGGGCGCCGCCGCCGCGGCCATCCAGGAGCGCCGCGCCGCGGATGACGCCTTCCGCGTCGCCCCGTCGGACCTGTTCCTCGCCCTGGCCTCCGTGCAGGTGCAGGGGTTGGATCCGGAGAAGCTGCTGGAGGTCCGCCAGCTCCAGCACCCGGTGACGCCGCTGCTCAGCCCGGCCAGCGGCTACGGCGCCACCACGCTGCCCGCGGACACCGACGGCGTGGTGCGCGGCGTGCCCCACCTCGTCGCGTACAGCCCGCGCGGCGGCGAGCGCTACATCCTGCCCTCGCTGCCCCTGGCCGCCGCCATGCGGCTCGCGGGCACGCAGAAGCTGCGGTACGCGGACGGGCGGCTCTACATCGGCGACAAGTACTCCGTGCCCATGGACGCGTCCGGCTACACGCTCCTGCGCTGGGAGGCCCCGTCCGCCACCCGGGGCGCTCGCGGCCCGCTGGCCCGCTCCATCCGCGCGTGGAACGTGCTGCTCAACCTCTTCGACTCGCAGGAGGCGCGGCCCGCCCGCTTCGACCACGACCTGGACGGCCGCGCCGTCATCCTCACCAACACCAGCAGCTACGCCCCGGAGCGGCGGGTGACGCCCATTGGCCCGGGCATCGCCAACGGCGCCGTGCTGGGCCAGGCGCTCGCCAACATCCTCGCGTCGGACGGCATCACCCGCGCGCCGCCCAAGGTGGACATGCTCGCCACCATGGCGCTCGCGTTCATTGGCGCGTTCCTGGCGCTGTCCTGCAGCTGGCTGCTGCGCTCCGTGGGCGGCGCGTTCCTCTTCGTCTGCGTGGCCGTGGCGGCCGGGGCGGGCTACGTGGGCGCGGCGGGGTACGTCTTCGTCCACGACAAGCTGTGGATCGCCGTGGCCGGGCCGCTGTGGTCCGGCGGGCTCGCGTTCCTGGTGACGACGCTCTACGCCTTCCGCACCGAACAGGACGTGCGCGAGTTCGTCCACAGCGCGCTGGGCCGCTACGTGAGCCCGGAGGTGGCGCGGCTGGTGGCGCGCGACGTGAGCCTGATGAAGCCGGAGCGCCGGCAGATGACCGTGTACCTCTGCGACATCGAGGGCTTCACGCGCCTGTCCGAAGCGCTGCCGCCCGAGCAGCTGGTGCCGCTGCTCAACACCTTCCTCACGGAGATGACCGCCGTGGTGCGCGCCACGGTGGGGCAGGTGGACAAGTACATGGGCGACTCGGTGATGGCCTTCTGGGGCGCGCCCGTGCGCACGGACCGCCACGCGCACCTGGCCTGTGAAGCCGCGCTGAAGCTCCAGGCGGCGCTCGCGCAGAAGCAGCCCCTCTGGGAGAAGCAGTTCGGCCACCGGCTGTCGGTGAGAGCCGGCATCGACACGGGCGACCTGCTGGTGGGCGACATGGGCAGCGAGCTCAAGTCCCACTACACCGTCATGGGCGACGCGGTGAGCATGGCCGGGCGGCTGGAGGCGGCCAACAAGCAGTACGGCACCCAGGTGCTGGTGGGGCAGACCACCGCGCAGCTCGCCAGCGACGCCTACGTCTTCCGCGAGGTGGACCGCGTGCTCCTGCGCGACAAGCCCCAGCCCGTGCGCGTGCACGAGCTGCTGGGCCGGCGGGGCGAGTTCTCCCAGGAGAAGCAGGCGGGCATGGCCCTCTACGAGAAGGCCCTCACCGCCTACTACGGCCGCGAGTTCATCCTGGCGCAGGAGCTGTTCCGCCGCTGCACCGTGGAGCACGGCGACCCGGTGGCCCGCGTCTACGTCCAGCGTTGCCAGAGCCTCATCCAGACGCCGCCGCCCGCGGACTGGGACGGCGTCATCCGCTGGGGCCGGCGCAGCACGGACTCCCGCTAGTTCAGGGTCGCGTGTCGACGCGCAGGGGCAGGGCGAAGCGCGAGGTGAAGAACTGGAGGAGGTGGGCGTGCTCGAACGCGATCTCCTCCGGGCGCTCCGTGAGGTGCGCGTGCTCGGGGATGATCATCAGCGTCGCGTCCTGGCCCCGGGCCTGGAGCTTGCGCACGAAGACGTCCGCGTCCGACAGCGACACCTTGGGGTCCCTCGCGCCCAGCATCACGGCGATGGGGGCATTCACCCGGTCCACCCACGTCACGGGTGAGATGGCGCGAAGCCGCTCCGCGTCCCGCACCGGGTCTCCGTACTCGTCGGCCCGGGCGCGTCGCACCTCCGGCGTCTGCTGCGCGAGGAACGAGCCCAGGTCCGTCTTGGCCGCGAGCGCGAAGCCCGCGTCGTAGCTGCCCGCGAAGCGCGTCATGCCCACCAGCGCCTGGTTGCCTCCGTAGCTCCACCCGAGGATGCCCAGCTTGGGGACCACGCCCTCACGGGTGAAGCGCTGGCGCAGGCAGCGGCTGGCGGCCTCCAGGTCCGTGGCCGCCTCCACGCGCAGGGGGCCGTTGTCCGCGCGGGCCCAGTCCTCCGAGCAGGCGGTGCCCCGCACCGCGGGCTCCGCGTAGATGAAGCCCGCGCGCAGGAAGAACTCCGGGCGCCAGTGGTAGCCCGGCCGGGGGCAGCCCGTCGTGTAGAAGGCGAGCACGGGACACGTGCGCTCCCGGCACGCGGGCGGCGTGCGCACCTGGATGCGGAAGCGCACGCCGCCGTTGTCACACGCCAGGTCCTCGACGGGCGCGGCGCTCCAGCGCAGGTGCTGCCCGCCGTCCGCGAGGAGGTCCGTCAGGGTGGCCTTCAGCGCGGCATCGGGTTCGACGCGGGGATGGCGCCGCAGCAGCTCCTCACGCGAATCGCCGTCCCGCACGAGCGCCGCGCCCACGACGCGGGGGCTGTCCGCGTCCGCATGCGCCCCGAGCACCTTCGGGGACGCCGGAGCCACGGGCCGCGAACACGCGCCGAGCAGCAGCAACCCCAGCAGGGCAGGGGAGGCGCGAAGCATGTCAGTCGTCGTCGCCGGAGTCCGGCTGGCCGAAGAGCTCACGCACCGGCACGTCGTCCTGGATGTGCTCGGCCACCACGCGGCGCATCTTCTCCGCCGTCATGTCGGAGTAGTACACCTCTCCGGGCCACCCCATGAGCTGGTAGTCCTCCGGTGACAGCGGGTCTCGCTTGCGGCCCGTGTCCTCGCGCACCACCACGTTGGGCCCCATGTGGCAGAAGCCGTAGCAGCCGCCGCGGTACAGCTCGCAGCGCGCCTGCAGGCCCTGGGCTGCCAGCGCCTCACGCGCGGCCACGTGCACCGCGTCCGAGCCGCCCGCGCGGCAGCTGGAGCCCTTGCACACCGACATCCGGTAGCGCTTCACGGCGGGGCTCCCCGTGCCAGGCCGGCACCATGCGCATTGAAGAGGTGCAGCATCACCACATGCCCCCGGAAAAGGCTCCGGCCCGCCCTTCCCCGGAAGCGGCGGGAAGGAGGCGGGCCGGGATGCGTGCGGAGGGCGGAGGTGGAGCCCCGCCCGTCGCAGGACGAAACAGCGGACTACTTGATGAACTTCGTCACCTGGATGGGACCCTGCTGCGTCACCACCGCGTGCCCGGCGCCCGCCTTGGCGTGGCCGTGGCCCGCGCCCAGCTGCTTCGCGTGGCCGTGGGCGTCGTGGCCCTCGTGTCCCTCGCCGATGCGCGTGTGCGCCTCCTTGTGGACGTGGGCCGGCTCCTTGGAGCTGTCGCGCTTGTTCCACGGGTCGGACGGGTGCGACACCGGCGGGCCCTTGAGCAGCTTCGGGATGTCGTAGACGAAGTTCTGCCGGTTGTACTCGGACGGCGTGTGCATGTACGTGTCCATGCGGATGGCGTCCTTGGGGCACGCCTCCACGCACAGGCCGCACACGATGCAGCGCAGCTCGTCGATGACGAACTGGGTGGGGTACTTCTCGATGACCGCCGACTCGCTGTCGGTGCCCTCGCGCTCGTACTCACCCGCCTCGATGTAGATGCACTGCGCCGGGCAGATGGTCGCGCACATGTAGCAGGCCACGCAGCGCGGCTTGCCGTCGTCACGCGGAACCAGCCGGTGCAGACCGCGGTAGCCCTCCGGATAGATGGGCTTCTCTTCCGGGTACTCCACCGTGGTCATCAGGCTCATGCCCGCGCGGTCCACCACCTGGGGGTTGGGGTCGCGCGTGCCGAACATGTTGCGGAAGAAGTGCTTGGTCGTGATGGCCAGACCGCGCAGCAGCTCCGGGATGTACATCCGCTCGCGGAGGTCCGTGCGCGGATCCTGGGAGGCATTGAACGCCATGGTGACTTGTCTCGCTTCCGGACCGCGCTAGTGCGCGCCCGCCGGGGAATGGGAGTGGGGGTCCGCGTGCGCCGGCAGACCGTGCGCATCGTGTCCGTGGCCATGCGCGTCGTGCCCGTGGCCATGCGCGGTGTCGTGCGCGTGCGCCGGCTTCGTGCCCGCGGTCATCGTCAGGGCGACCACGAAGCCGATCTCCAGGAGGCCCACCACGCCCAGCGCGCGGAGGGACGGATCCCACAGCACCAGCGCGCCGCTGATGAACACGTTGGCCAGGCCCGCGGGCAGGAGGATCTTCCAGCCCAGGTTCTGGATCTGATCGTAACGGAAGCGCGGGAAGGTCCAGCGGATCACCAGCTGCACCCAGATGAGCAGGATGACCTTGATCCAGAACACCGTGCCCAAGAGCGTGCCGTACACCCAGCCGTGCTCCTGGAAGAAGGGCTGCGCCGCCAGCCACTCGCCGCCGAAGGGCAGGTGGTGACCGCCGAAGAAGAGCGACGTCGTCACGCCGGCCAGCACCACGACCTCCACGAACTCGGAGATCATGAACATGCCGAACTTCATGCCGGAGTACTCCACGAAGTAGCCGATGATTTCGGACTCGCCTTCCGGAGCGTCGAACGGGGCGCGCTTGGTCTCCGCGAAGGACGCCACGAAGAAGGCGATGAAGCCCAGGGGCTGGATGAAGATGCCCCACGCCGGCAGGCCCAGGTCGAAGCCGCCGTCCGTGCGCCACAGGTACTTCGCCTGGCCGGTGCCGGACACGAGCGCGTTGCCCACGTCACCCACCAGCACGGGCAGCTGCACGGAGGAGAACGCCAGGAACAGGCCCACGAGCGACAGGCCCAGCGCCACCTCGTAGCTGATCATCTGCGCGGAGGCGCGCACGCCGCCCAAGAGCGCGAACTTGTTGTTGGAGGACCAGCCGGCCAGCGACGTGCCGTAGACGGCGAGCGACGCGATGGCCAGCAGGTACAGCATGCCGAAGTCCGGCGTGGCGACCACCATGTCCACCGTCTTGCCGAACACGTTCACCGTGGGGCCGGCGGGCACCACCGCGAACAGCGCGAACACCGGGGCGAAGGCGAGGATGGGGCCCAGGTTGAACAGGAAGCGGTTGGCCTGACCGGGGACGAAGTCCTCCTTGGTCAGCATCTTCAGCACGTCGGTGATGATGTGCGGGATGCCGCCCAGGGAGCGGTTGCCCAGGCCCGGGATGGCGGACAGGCGCGCGCGGTTGGGACCCACGCGGTCCTGCATGAACGCGGACCACTTGCGCTCCGCGAGCGTCAGCAGCGTCGCGGTGATCATCACGAAGACGAGAATCAGGAAGATGATGTTCGTCAGGCGGCTGGCGCCCTCGAAGAGGTACTCCTCCGCCAGGTAGCCCACCAGATACGCCGAGGCCACTCCGCCGGCGACGGCGAAGACGATGAAGGCCATGGCGAACAGCATGTTCAGGATGCGGCTCATGGTCAGATGCCCCTCACGCGCGGCGCGCCGAACTCGCGGTAGCCCGGCGGACGGCCGTCGGCTCCCGACGGCAGCGGATTGATGCCCGGCTTCTCCCGGTCCGGCGGAGAGGCCTTGTCCCAGTTGAACTCGGCGAACTCGGACACCTGGCCCGAGAGCGCGCGCCACACGTCACGCGCGGACGCCGCGGCGGCCTCGCCGCCCAGCTCGCGCGTCAGCTCCGTGGCCCACTTCCAGTGCGGCACCGCGTCCCCCTTGGAGGGGTACGCCTTGCGGAAGCGCTGGGTGATGCCGTCCGCTTGCGTGAACGTGCCCTCGTCCTCGATGTGCGCCGAAGCCGGCAGCAGCACCGTGGCCTGCGCCGTCACGGGGGACTCGTTCTGCGCCTGGGCGACGAACACCTCCAGCGACGCGGCGACCTCCGCGAACGCGGCCGCGTCCGTGGGGACCTCCGTGCCCAGCGCGTAGAGCGCCTTCACCTGGCCGGCCTTGATGGCGGGGGTGAGCTCGTCGAAGCCCTTGAGTGACAGCCCCAGGCCCTTGGCGATGAGCGCCAGGCCCTGGCGGTTGGGGTTCTTGTCCGCCGTCATCAGGTAGTGGTCCGCCTTGCCCTGCGGCCGGCCACCGGCGAACACGGACGTCACGCCCAGCACCTTCTTGGCGAACGTCAGGCCCGCGAGCAGGTCCTCGTTGGACGCGAGCGGCGAGGCCAGCACGGCCAGCTGCTTGGAGCCCGCCAGCGGCTTGAGCGCCTTGAGGGCGCCGGCGACGGCGTCCTTGCGCGTGAGGACCGGCTGCACCGTGCCGGCGGCCTGCAGGCCGCGGCCCACGCGGGCGGACAGCACGCGGCCCACGTTCAGGTCCTTGTACGACAGGCGGCCCTGGTCGCACATCCAGCTCTTGTTGATGGCCTCGTTCTCACGCGGGCGGTAGCGGTAGGTGTCCTGGGACATCCAGTCCGCGGAGATGTTGCAGCCGCGCGAGCAGCCCGTGCAGACGGACGGCGTGGCGGACAGGAACCAGGAGCGGGCCTTGAAGCGGAAGTCGCGCGACAAGAGCGCGCCCACCGGGCACACGTCCACGGTGTTCAGCGAGTAGTTGCTGTCCAGCTCGTTGCCCGGGAAGACGTCGATGCGCTCGTGGCTGCCACGGCCGAAGACGCCCAGCTGCGGCTCCTTCGGGATTTCATTCATGAAGCGGACGCAGCGCGTGCAGATGATGCAGCGCTCCTGGTCCAGCACGACGCGGGGCCCCAGCACCTTGCGCTTGTGCTTGAGGGCCTTGGTGCCCTCCAGCCGCGAGGGCTTGTAGTCGTACTTCATGTAGTAGTCCTGCAGCTTGCACTCACCGGCCTGGTCGCAGATGGAGCAGTCGACCGGGTGGTTCAGCAGCAGGAACTCCATCACCGCGCGCTGCTGCTCCTTGACCTTGGGGGTCGTGGTCTTGATGACCTGACCCTCGGCCATGGGCGTCTGGCACGCGGGGACGAGCTTGGGCGCGTTGGAGGCCTCGATGAGGCAGATGCGGCAGTTGGCCGCGATGGAGAGGCGCGGGTGGTAGCAGTAGTAGGGGATCTCCGAGCCGACCGTCTTGGCCGCCTCGATCATGTTGGTCCCCGGCTTCACCACGACTTCCTTGCCGTCGATGACCGCCGTCACGAAGCCCGGGTTCTTGGGCTGCGGCTTGGGCGGAGGGCCGCCGGCGGGCGCCGCCGGCTTGGGCGGAGGCGTGCCGGTGGGGCCGCTGTGCGCCGCGGGCGGCGAGTCCAGCTTCGCGCCGGCGGGCGGGTTGGACGGCTCCGGGCCGACCTTGGCCGCGGGCGTGTCGGTGGGCGCGCCCTTGGGGGGCGTCTGCGCGTCACCGGTGGGCTTCTTCGTGTCGTTGTCGCTCACTGCTCGACCTCGCCGCCGATCATGTTGATGGTGTCAAAGGTGGGAACGAGGTCCGCGATCATCTTGCCCTGGATGATGTGCGGCAGCGCCGACAGCACCGGGAAGCCCGGGGCACGCACGTGGACCTTGTACGGACGGCCGCGGCCGTCGCTCACCAGGTACCAGCCCAGCTCGCCGTTGGACGCTTCCGTCGCGTCGTAGATTTCACCGGGCGGAACCTGGATGCCCTCCATCACCAGCTTGAAGTGGGCCATCACGCCTTCGATGGTGCCGTACACCTCGGGCTTGGGCGGCAGCGCGATGCGCCAGTCGTCCACGATGATGGGGCCCGCGGGGATGGTGTCGAGGGCCTGGCGGATGATCTTGATGGACTGCCGCATCTCCTCCAGGCGCACGAGGTAGCGGTCGTAGTTGTCGCCGTGCTGGCCCACCACGACCTCGAAGTCGAAGCGGTCGTAGACCCAGTACGGCTGCACCCGGCGCAGGTCGTGGTCCACGCCGCAGGCGCGCAGCGCGGGGCCCGTCCACCCGTAGTCGATGGCGTCCTCGGCGCTGATGACGCCGGTGCCCTTGGTGCGGTCCACGAAGATGCGGTTGCGCGTGAGCAGCCCGTCCATCTCCGCGAGCAGCTCCTCGGTGCGGTCCAGCGTCTTCTTGACCTTCTCCGACCAGCCTTCCGGCAGGTCGCGGTTCATGCCACCCACGCGGCCGAAGCTGGTGGTGAGGCGCGCGCCGGTGAGCTCCGTGACGCGGTCCTGGATGAGCTCGCGGGCCTCCATGCCGTAGAGGAACGGCGCGAAGCCGCCCATCTCCAGGCCGGTGGCGCCCACGCACGTCAGGTGGTCGGTGAGCCGGTGCAGCTCACTGCCGATGACGCGGATGTACTGGGCGCGCTCCGGGATCTCCAGGCCGATGAGCTTCTCCACGGCGTTGAGGAACCCGAAGTTGTTCATCATCGCGGACAGGTAGTTGAGCCGGTCCGTGTACGGCAGGCACTGCGTCCAGGTGACGTTCTCGCAGCTCTTCTGGAAGCCGCGGTGGAGGAAGCCGATCTCCGGGTCGACCTTGACGATGGTCTCACCCTCGAGCTCCACCTTCAGCCGCACGGTGCCGTGCGTGGCCGGGTGGGAGGGGCCCATGTTGATGACCATGTTCTTCGTCTGGAAGTGCGACTCCAGCTCCGACTCCTCGTGGGCGAACCCATCGGTGTCGGGGTTGTGAGGCTTCTGCGCGTCGGTGTTGTGGCTGTCGGCCATGGTGAGGTCTCGATCAGGCGATGCCGCTGGTGCCGGGGCCGCGGAAGATGTCCTTGATGGGGCGCTCGGGGATCAGCGGCTGGCGGTCGCGCAGCGCGTAGTCCTTGCGCAGGGGGTGGCCCTGGAACTCCTCGTACAGGAGGATGCGGCGCAGGTCCGGGTGGTCCGTGAAGCGGATCCCGTAGAAGTCGAACACCAGCCGCTCCCACCAGTTGGCGCCGCGGTACAGCGGCGTGAGGGAGGGCAGCTCCGGGCGGGTCTCGGTCACGCGCACCTTCAGGCGCACGTGCTCCTTCCGCTTGAGCGAATAGAGGAAGTAGACGACCTCGAAGCGCGGATCACTCTCCGCCAGGTGCAGGCGATCCACGGCGTCCGCGGAGCCGAACAGCTTGAAGTCCAGCTCGGGGTCCATCTTCAGGAAGGTGGCGACCTTCGGCAGCCACTCGGCATGAATGACGGCCCAGGCTCCACCAGCGCGGTCGACATAGCGCTCCGCGACCGCCTCGGGGAACTGGGCGGCGACCCGGTCCAACGCGAAAATGCTCAAGGGGGGCCTCGATCTACGACAGAGGAAACCGCGGCTTTATAAGGACCGTTCGCGGGGGGCGTCAACGTAAACCCTCAGCCGTGTAGGCCACTTAGGCGGTCCAGTAGCCCGCGTCGCGATCCACCCCCTGCCTGCCTGGGCACAAGGGGTTGCGGACTCAGGCCGCCACGTCCGGGCCCAGCACCGGGGCGGGCTCGGAGGGCTCGGGGACGAAGGTCACCACCGGCTGGCTCTTGCCGGGGACGAGCGC
>NZ_RAWL01000278.1:0-11579 GCF_003668885.1 Corallococcus sp. AB049A
GGCCAAGCCCGAGCAGGGCCACGAAGGAGGGGAGCATGGGCGCGGGCAGTGTCGCAGCCCGCGCCCCTCCACGCACCTGCCGTACTGCTTCAGCGCTGTGGGGCGCTGGCCTTCATGCGGGCGAGCATCCGCTCGATGATGCCGAACAGCGCCTCGCGGTCCTCTTCCGGAAGCAGGCCCATCAGCCGGCGGATGCCTGCGTCCGTCATCAGCTGGATGACCTTGTAGATTTCACAACCCCGGTCGGTGAGCTTCGCGGTGACGGCGCGGCGGTCCTCCGCGTCCCGGCCGCGCTCCACCATGCCCATGTCCTCCAGGCGGTCCACCACGCCGGTGATGGTCTTCTTGGTGATGCCGATGCGCTGGGCCAGCACGCCCACCTGGATGGGGCCGTCCATGCCCAGCCAGCCCAGGGCGTGCACCTGCGTGGGGGTCAGCCGCATGTCGTCGCAGAGGCTCGCCAGCGGATCCCTCAAGGAGCGGAAGTGGGCCAGTTCCCGGATGAGCCCCATGAAGCGGCGCGAATCCGGCGTGGACTGGTCCCCTTCCTCCAGCAGGCGCTCCATCGCGGCCTTCTCTTCGGTGGCCTCGTCCTTCCCCTCGGAGCGCACCTCGGGCTCCGAGGGGGGAGTGATGGAGGTGGGGCGGCGCATCAGGCCGTCTCCACCCGGGCCGCGGCAGCGGCGGCGGCTTCCCGCTCACGGTCCTGGTTGGACGGACCGTGCGCCGTGCCAGAGCCACCCGCGAAGCCCGCGTCGCTGCCCTTGTTGCGCTTGAAGCGCGCGGCCAGCTGATCCAGCAGCGAGTACACCACCGGCACCACGCCCAGCGTGAGGAACGTGGAGGTGATGAGGCCGCCGATGATGGTGATGGCCATGGGCGCGCGCGTCTCCGCGCCGTCACCCTTGGCGATGGCCACCGGGATCATGCCGGCGATCATCGCGATGGTCGTCATCAGGATGGGGCGCAGACGCACCGGAGCGGCCTCGAGGAGCGCCTCGTGCGCCGTGCGGCCCTTCTCACGGACCTGCAGCGTGAAGTCCACCAGGAGGATGCCGTTCTTCACCACCAGGCCCATGAGCATGATGACGCCGATGAGGGCGAACATGGACATGTACTGGCCGGTGAGCAGCAGGCCGCCAATCGCCCCGATGAAGGCGAAGGGCAGCGACAGCATGATCGTGAACGGGTGGACCAGGCTTTCGAACTGGGCCGCGAGGATCATGTAGATGAGGATGATGCCCAGGAGCAGCGCCGTGCCGAACGCGGCCACGGACTTGCCCAGCTCCTTCGCGTTGCCTTCCAGCTCGCCCGTGACGCTCTTGGGCAGCTCCTTGGCGGCGTAGCCCTGCATGTAGGTGATGGCGTCCGACAGCGCGTAGCCCTCCTTCAGGTTCGCCAGCATGGTGACCTGCCGCTTCTGCGCCTGCCGGTCAATCTGCACCGGCCCCTCCGCGGGGACGATGCGGGCCAGGTTGCGCAGCTCCACCAGCTGCCCCGTGGGGGCGCGCACGGCCAGCTGGCCGAGCGCGTCCGCGGAGGCCAGCGTCTGCGGCGGCAGGCGCAGCTTCACCTCGTACGTCTCACCGCCCTCGCGGTAGTCCAGCACCTTGTCGCGGCCCAGGTAGGCGCGCAGCGTGGCGCCCAGGGACGCGGCCGGCACGCCCAGCGTGGCCGCGCGGTCGCGGTCCACCTGCACGTCGTACTGCGGCTTGCCGGAGCGGTACGTCATGTCCACGTCGGTGAGGCCCGGGTTCTGGAGCATCGCCTGGCGCATCTTCACCGCGGACTCCGTCAGCTCCTTCCAGTTGTCGCCGCGCAGGTTGAACTGCACCTGCTGCGAGCGCGCGCCACCACCGGACACCGCGGTCACGTCCTGCACCGCCACGGTGATGCCCTTGGGCGGGTGGATGTTCTGGCGCAGGTAGGCCTTCAGCTCGCTCTGCTTGAACGCGCGGTCCTTCACCGGCTTCAGGTTGATGAGCACCTCGCCCTTGTGGACCTCCTCCTGCACGCCGCCGCCCGCGGTGGTGAACGTGGAGGCGATGCCCGGCAGCGCCCGGACCTGGGCCGCGAAGGTGTCCAGCTGCGTCTGCGTCTCCTGGATGGTGGACCCGATGGGCAGCTCCACCGTGAGCTTGATGTTGCCGTTGTCCTGCTCCGGGATGAACGTGAACTTCAGGAACCGCATCATGCCGAAGGTGGCGAAGAGCACCGCCACCGCGACGACCATCGTGATGAGGCGGTGCCGCAGGATGCCGCCCAGGACCTTGCGGTAGCCGTTCTCCATGCCCACCAGCACCTTCTCCACCGCCGCGGAGAGGCCCGTCGGGTGGCCGTGCTCACGCAGCAGGCGCGAGGACAGCATCGGCGTGAGCGTCATGGACACCACGTAGGAGATGAGCGTGGCCACCGCCACCGTGACGCCGAACTGGTAGAAGAACTTGCCGATCATGCCGTCCATGAAGGCCACCGGGATGAACACCGCCACGATGGCCAGCGTCACCGCGAGCACCGCGAGGGCAATCTGTCCGGCGCCCTCCAGCGCGGCCTGCATGGGCGTGGCGCCCTCTTCCATGTGACGGACGATGTTCTCGATGACCACGATGGCGTCGTCGATGAGCAGGCCGATGGACAGCGTCAGCGCCAGCATCGTGATCATGTTGAAGGTGAAGCCCAGCGCCGCCATCACCGCGAACGTACCCACCACGGACACCGGCAGCGCGATGGCCGCCACGATGGTGGAGCGCAGGTTGCGCAGGAACACGAGCACGATGAGGACCGCGAGCACGCCGCCCAGGATGAGGTCCTCCTGCACCGCGTGGATGGAGGAACGGATGAACCGCGCGTTGTCCGTCACCGTCTCCACCTGGACGCCGGCGGGCAGCGTCTTGTTGATCTCCGCCAGCGACTCCTGCACCAGGTCCGCCACCTGCACCGTGTTGGAGCCGGACTGCTTGCGCACCACCAGCGCCACCGCGCTGCGCTCGCCGCTCTTCGCGCCCGAGCGCTGCTCCGCGGGGCCGTCCACCACCTCCGCGATGTCGCGCACGCGGATGGGAGAGCCGCCCGCGCTGGTGATGATGATGTTGCGGATCTCCTCCACGCTCTTCGCTTCGGACGTGAGGCGCACGATGCGCTCCCGGCCGCTGTCCATGCTGCGGCCACCCGGCACGTCCAGGCTCTGCGCCTTGAGCGCCTGGCTGACGTCGCTGATGGCCAGGCCGAAGCCGCGCAGCCGCTGCGGGTCCACCACGAGCTGGATCTCCCGCTCACGGCCACCGACGATGTCGATGCTGCCCACGCCCTGTTGACGCTGGAGGGCCGGCTTCACGATGTCATCCGCGACGCGCGTCAGCTCCTCCACCGGCAGCGCGCCCGCGAGCGCCAGCGTGATGATGGGAGCCGCGCCGATGTCGAACTTCTCCACGACGGGCGTCTCCACCTCGTCCGGCAGCTTGCTCAGCGTGGCCTGCACGCGGTCGCGCACGTCCTGCGCCGCGATGTCCACCTTGGTGGACAGCTTGAACTGCACGACGATCTGCGAAACGCTTTCGACGTTGATGGACTTGAGCGTGTCCACGCCGTTGAGCGTGTTGAGCGCCTCCTCCAGCGGGTCGGAGACGTTCTTCTCGATGGTCTCCGGGTCCGCGCCCGGGAGGATGGTCGTCACGGTGACGACGGGGAAGTCGACGTCGGGGAACTGGTCCACGCCGATCTTCGGATAGGCGAACAGGCCGAACACCACCACCGCCAGCATCAGCATGGCGGTGAAGATGGGCCGTGAAATGAAGGTCTTGAGCATTCAGGTACCCAAAGAAAGAAGAGGGGAGGGGAAGGACCGCTACTGCGCGACGCGCACGGCGGTCCCCTCCTTGACGTCCAGCGAGGCGTCGGCGAGCACGCGCTCCTCCGCCGTCAGGCCCTGCAGCACCTTCACGTAGCCCGGCAGCACGCGCTGCACGCGCACGTCGCGCTTGCGCACGGTGCCGTCCTGCACCACCCACACGAAGCCGTCCTGGCCCTTGCTGCTGACGGCCTGCGCCGGCAGGAACAGGCCGTTGCCCGCGTCGCCCGCCGCCTTGGAGAAGTCCATCTCCACCAGCGCGCCGGGGCGCAGCGGGTGCTCCGTCTTGCCCGTCACGTCCGCCAGCACCTCCACGGTGCGGCTCTGCGCGTCGATGACGGCGCCCACGTTGGCCACCTTCGCCTCGAAGCGCATGCCGCTGGGGTTCACGGTGCCCGGCGTCACGGTGCCCGGCGTCACGTTGTCGATGACGGACTCCGGCACCAGCATCCGGATCTCCAGCCCGTCCGTGTCCACGATGGAGAACACCGGGGTGGAGGGCGTCATCGCCACGGAGTCACCCACGTTCTTGGTGCGCGCGGTGATGATGCCGTTGAAGGGCGCGATGATGCTGTGGTCGCGCAGGTTCTCCACCGCCAGCCGGTACGCCGCGCCGGCCTGCGCCGCCTGGGCCGCGGCCTGCTTCTGGCCAATCTCCGCCTGCTCCAGCGCGTTGGCCGCCACGCCGCCGGACTCCGCCACCTTGCGCGTGCGCTCCAGGTTGCTGGAGGCCAGCTGCAGCGCGGCCTCCGCCATGTCCTTGGCCGCCTTCGCCTGCTCCACCGCGATGGAGACGTTGGACGTGTCCAGCTGCGCCAGCACGTCGCCCTTCTTCACCTTGTCGCCCACCCGGACGTTCACCTTCGCCAGGGTGCCGGTGGCCTGGGGACCCAGGACGGCCTCCTGCTTGGAGCGGACCTGGCCCGTGACGCGGGTCACGTTCTGCTCCAGCTCCGTGGCCGGAGTGATCGCCTTGACGCCCAGCGCGTTGGAGCCTTCCTGCTGCGCCGGAAGCTGCGCCTTCTCCGCGCCCGCCTTCGAGCACCCCGCCGTCGACACCGCCACGGCCACCACGGCAGCCAAGATTCGCTGATTCACGCGTCCGAACTCCTGCCGGTTCGCCGGCGGGACACCCGCCCTGGCTCCTGCTCCGGCTAATTCTTTGTGGGCTAGAAATTACCGACACTCGATTATCTGTCAAGAGGATACTCCGGAGTGCGGACTATCCACTCCCCAGTCATCCTGCGGGGTTGGCCGCCTGCCCCCCGGGGGTTCAGACTTCTTCACAACACCGCTGCCGGCGCGCTGCGTCACCAGGAAGGCGGGCATCCGGCGCGGTGGGGACGGGGGGCTTCGCTTGTGGCTGACGGCGGACGCCTGTTATTGACTCGCGAATCAACCCAAGCCGGGACAACCCCCGAGGACTCGCGATGCTCAACCCGTTCACCGAGGACCATGAGGCGTTTCGCAGGTCGGTGCGCGCCTTCGTGGAGAAGGAGATGGCGCCCTACGGACTGGAGTGGGACCGGGCGGGCATCTTCCCCCGGGAGCTGTTCAAGAAGTGCGGCGAGCTGGGCTTTTTGGGCATCAACCACGACCCGAAGTTCGGCGGCAGCGGCCTGGACTACTGGTACGTGACGGCGTTCGCGGAGGAGCTGTCGCGCAGCCGCAACGCGGGCGTGAACATGGCGCTCCTGGTGCAGAGCCAGATGGCCACGCCCATCATCAACGAGATTGGCACCGACGAGCAGAAGCGTGAGTTCCTGGAGCCCGCGCTCAAGGGTGAGCGCATCGCGGCGCTGGGCGTGAGCGAGCCGGGCTGCGGCTCGGACGTGGCGAGCATCAAGACGACGGCGCGCCGGGACGGCGACGACTACGTCATCAACGGCAGCAAGATGTGGATCACCAACGGCACGCGCGCGGACTTCATCACGCTGGCGGTGCGCACCGGTGAGCAGGGCTACGGCGGCATCTCCCTGGTGACGTTCCCCACGGACGTGAAGGGCTTCAGCATCTCCAAGAAGCTGGACAAGATTGGCAACCTGTCCTCGGACACGGCCATCCTCTACTTCGAGGACTGCCGCATCCCCGCGCGCTACGTGCTGGGCGAGGAGAACCAGGGCTTCTACCACATCATGACCAACTTCCAGGGTGAGCGCCTGGTGGGCGCCATCACCACGGTGGGCGGCATGGACCGGATGCTGGAGGACGCCCTCCAGTACGGCAACGAGCGCGAGGCGTTTGGCCGGCCCCTCATCAAGTTCCAGGTGTGGCGCCACAAGTTCGTGGAGCACCTGACGGCGGTGGAGGCGGCGCGGCGGCTCAACTACTACGCGGTGGACCTCTACGACCGGAAGGAGAACCCGGTGAAGGAGATCTCCATGGCGAAGCTGTTCGCCGGAGACCTGGCCCAGCGCGTGGCCTACGACTGCCAGCAGTTCTTCGGCGGCATGGGCTACATCGAGGAGACGCCCATCGCGCGCATGTGGCGCGACGTGCGGCTCATCACCATCGGCGGCGGCACGTCCGAGGTGATGAAGGAGATCATCTCCAAGCTGTACGGCTTCTAGCTACTTCCTGCCGAAGAGGGCCTCCGCGGCGCTGAGCATCGCGTCGCGGGAGTCCTTCGGGTGCAGGCCGCCTTCGCCCAGCTGGAAGAGCTCGCAGAAGTTGGCCTCGTCCTTGTCGCGGGGCACCTCCGCGAAGGGCTCCTTGCAGGCCTTGGCCACGGACTCGTCGAAGTGCCGGCAGTTGCGGCACGAGCGCAGGTCCTCCTCGCAGCCGGGACACGTGTCGCGGCGGCCCACTTGATTCGCGATGATGTCGAGCTTGCGTCCGCAGTGCGCGCAGCCGGGCATGGCGGTCCTCCCCGTCAGACGGTAACGGGGCGGCATCCTGCCAGAGTCCGGCCTAGCGCTGGACGCTGGGCGCGAACGCCGGGGCGGGCAGGGAGGAGGCCTCCTGGGGCCGGCGCAGCTCGCCGGTGGCGTCCAGGAGCTGGTCGTCCAGCCGCTTGAGGAGGAACAGGACGTACGCGGACAGGGCGGACAGGACGGCGGCCATGATGCCCAGCAGCATGCCGCGCTGCCAGCGGTGGGCCTGCTCCATCACGCCGCGGCGTTCCTTGAAGGTCTTCAACTGGGCGTCCACGGAGCTGCCGTCCAGCTTCTGGGCGAAGTCGGAGGCCTGGGCGCTGCCCCGGGCCATCAGCCAGCGCCCTTCGGCCTGCAGGGCCTCGGCGCGCGCGTAGCAGAACGCCGCTCCACCCGCGCAGAGCAGGGAGATGCACAAGGCCGCTGTCACGCTCCGGGTGCCCATGCCACCAACCCTCCGGCGAAGTCCGTGGGCGCGACCACATAACAGGCCGCGACTGCTCCGGCTTTCCGAAGACAGTAGCGGATGCTAGGGACGGCTTCTGACATGGGCAAGCCCTACCGTCCTAAAGACCACTATTTCCAGAAAGCCAAGCAAGAGGGACTGCGAGCGCGTTCCGCGTTCAAGGTCGATGAGATCCTCAAGCGCTTTCCAGGCTCCGTGAAGAAGGGCGCGGCCGTGCTCGACCTGGGCGCGGCGCCGGGGGGGTTCCTCCAGATATTGGCGGACGCGGTGGGGATGAACGGGCGCGTCATCGGCGTGGACATCGTGGCCATCCGTCCGTTCTCTCAGAAATGGGTAACGACGGCGGTGCTGGACGTGCTCGCGGACGACTTCGACGCGAAGCTGGCCGCGATGTACGACGGGCTCTACGACGCGGTCATCTCCGACATGGCGCCCAAGACGTCCGGCATCAAGGGCACGGACGAGGCGCGCAGCCTGCGGCTCGCGGGCAAGGCGCTGGAGGTGGCCGCCACGCGAGGCCGGCCCGGCGCCACGTTCGTGGCCAAGGTCTTCATGGGCGGCGACTTCGAGGCCTTCCGTGACGAGGTGCGCCAGCACTTCGAGGAAGTGAAGATCGTCCGTCCGGAGGCCACGCGCGGCGCCAGCATGGAGGTCTACGTGGTGGGGCTGCGGCGCCGGGGCCCCGCGCCGGCCGCTTCCTGAAACGGCGAAGGGACCGCCACGGACGCGGGCGGCGTCTAGAGTGCCGCCCCTATGTCTTCTCCACCGCGTCCGCGTGTCCTCGCCGTCGTGCCGTGCCTGCTGCTCCTCCTGTTGTCCTCCGTGTCCGTGGCGGCGCCCTCGGCGAAGGCGCCCCCGACGTGGAAGGCCATCGACGCGCTCGTCGAGGAGGACAAGGTGGAGTCCGCCGCGCAGGGGGCGGAGGCCCGGCTGGCCGCGGCGAAGGCCCAGGGTGACGCCGACGAGTGGACGCGGGCGTTGATCCGCACGGTGCAGCTGCGCACGCGGCTGCACGGCTATGAGACGACGGTGCGCTTCCTGCGCGAGCAGCCCTGGCCGGAGGGCCTGAGGCAGCAGGCCACGCTGCACCTGTTCTACGCGGCGGTGCTCACGCACTACGTAGAGGCCTACCGCTGGGAGATTGGCCAGCGCGAGCAGGTGGTGTCCTCCGGGCCGGTGGACCTGAAGGCGTGGACGAAGGATCAGCTCTCCGCGGAGATCCAGCGCACGTACGCCGCCGTCTGGGAGCTGCGGCAGAAGTTCGGCACCGAGCCCGTGAAGGTGCTGTCCGAGTACGTCGAGCCCAACACGTACCCGGAGGGCATCCGCTCCACGGTGCGCGACGCGGTGACGTACCTGTGGGTGGACTCGCTGGAGGACACGGACCTGTGGCGCCCCGAGCAGGAGCAGGGCGTGTACCGGCTGGAGCTGGGCGCGCTCCTGGAGGGCACGCCGAAGGTGGAGCTGAAGGACCCGTCCGCGCATCCGCTGACGAAGGTCGCGGCGGTGCTGGGGGACCTGGAGGCGTGGCACCTGGCGGCTGGACGTCGTGAGGCGGCGCTGGAGGCGCGGCTGCGGCGCTACGAGGTGCTGAACACGTCGTTCGCCGACAACGCGGATCATCGGCGCATCCGTGAGCACCTGGCCGCGCACCTGAAGGGCTTCCGGGACGTGCCGTGGTGGTCCAAGGGACAGCACCAGCTGGCGGAGCTGGAGCAGCAGGCGGGCCGCTCCATCACCGCGCACACGCTGGCGAAGGCGTGCGCGGAGGCGTGGCCCAGGTCGATGGGCGGTGCGCAGTGCGCGGCGCTGGTGGCGGGCCTGGAGGCGCCGGAGCTGTACGCCTCCGTGATGCAGGTGGACGGGCCGGGCAAGCGCTCCATCCAGGTGAACCACCGCAACGTGGGCTCGCTGTACTTCCGGGCGTACGCGGTGGACGTGGAGGCGCGGCTCGCGAAGCCCGACGCGGACCTGTCGCTGTTCGCGTCGACCGAGGAGATGAACCGCATGGTGGCGTCGCGCAAGCCGGACGCCGCGTGGAGCACGGTGCTGCCGCCCACGCCCGACTTCCAGCGGCACCAGACCTTCGTGACCCCGCCGGCGCTCAAGCCGGGCGCGTACGTCATCGTCCTGTCCACGCGCGAGGACTTCGCGAAGAAGAACAGCAAGCTGCTCTCCCTGCCCATGTCCGTGTCGCCCTGGGCGGTGACGGTGCGCAAGGCGGACCCCAATCAGGCGGAGCTCCACGTGGTGGACGGGGCCACGGGGGCGGGCGCTCCGAACGTGGAGGTGCGGCTGGTGAAGCCGGACTACCGCACGCGCCGCTTCGGCGTCGTCAGCCGCCGCACCGACGCGAACGGCGACCTGCTGCTCACGGGCACGGACGCCAACCGCTACGAGGACATGATGCTCGTGGTGGGCCGGGGCAAGGGCGCGATGGTGTTCCCGGGCTCGGTGTACCTGTCGCCCCTCTATGCGTCGACGCCGCAGGACCAGGCGCTCATCTACACGGACCGCGCCGTCTACCGGCCCCAGCAGAAGCTGCTGTGGAAGGTGGTGGCCTACCGCCCGGAGGAGCAGTCGAAGCGCTACCGCGTGCTTCCGGATTCGGCGGTGACGGTGACGCTCGTCGACTCCAATGGCCAGGAGGTGGCCAAGCGCGAGGCGCGCACCAACGCGTTCGGGTCGGTGGCGGGCGAGTTCGACCTGCCCTCGGGGCGGCCCCTGGGCCAGTGGACGGTGCGCACCAGCCCCAACGGCTACGCGGGCGTGCGCGTGGAGGAGTACAAGCGGCCCACCTTCGAGGTCACGCTGAAGGACGCGCCGGAGGCGCTGCGGATCAACCGCCGCGCCACGTTCCAGGGCGAAGCGCGCTACTACTTCGGGCTGCCGGTGACGCGCGGCGCGGTGAAGTGGCGCGTGTCGCGCGAGCCGGTGCTGCCGCGCTGGTGGTTCTGGGAGCGCATCCCGGCCACCACGGACCTGGTGGCCTCCGGGACGGCGACGGTGGGGGAGGACGGCGGCTTCACCGTGGCGTTCACCCCGGAAGCGGATGAGCGGCTCGCGAAGGCGCAGGGCATGTCGTGGCGCTACCGCGTGGAAGCGGACCTGACGGACGAGGGCGGCGAGACGCGCTCCGCGAGCCGGTCCTTCCGCCTGGGCTTCGTGTCGGTGGAGGGCCGCGTGGACTCCGACGTGGGCTTCGTCCGCGAGGACGTCCCGTCGGAGGTGCGGCTCGTCCGCTCGAACCTGGATGGCGCGCCGCAGTCAGGGCCTGGCCGTTGGCGACTCATCGCCCTGAAGGCTCCGGCCCGTCCGCTGATGCCGTCGGAGGTGCCGGTCGAAAAGCCCCAGCCGCTGGATGCCGAAGCGCAGGAGCGCAAGGAGGTGTCCCCCACGCCGGGTGACGCGCTCAAGGCGCGCTGGGACACGACCTACGACGTGGAGCAGACGCTGCAGCGCTGGGGCGACGGCGCGGAGGTGGCGCAGGCGGTGGTGACGCACGGCGCGGACGGTGTCGCCACCGTGAAGCTGCCGGCGCTGCGCGCGGGCGCGTACCGCCTGCGCTACGAGACGTCGGATGCGTTCGGCCAGAAGGCCACCGCGCAGCGGGACTTCGTGGTGGCGGGGGCTCGGGCTCCGGCGGGCTTGCCGGCGGTGCTGGCGGCGGAGCGCGCGTCCGTGCGCGTGGGTGAGGTGGCCCGGTTGCTGGTGGCCTCCGGCTTCGAAGGCCAGCCGCTGGTGATGGACGTGTACCAGGGGCGCAAGCGCATCGAGCACCGCCAGCTGACGGCGGGGCAGGGGCGCGCGGTGGTGGAGCTGCCGGTGACGGAGGCCCTGCGCGGAGGCTTCACGGTGGTGCTGTCGCTGGTGCACGACTGGCAGTCGCTGAACTTCCAGCAGACGGTGGCCGTGCCCTTCGACGACAAGGAGCTCAGCGTGGAGTTCGCGACCTTCCGCGACACGCTGCGGCCCGGCGCGAAGGAGACCTTCCGCGTGACGGTGAAGGGGCCCCAGGGCGCGAAGCTGGAGGCGGGGGCCGCGGAGCTGCTGGCGTACATGTACGATCAGTCGCTCAACGTCTTCGGGCCGCACACGCCGCCGCAGATTGCCCAGCTCTATCCGCAGCAGAGCCTCTACGTGGAGTTCCGGACGTCCGGAGGCTCCTTCGGTGCGGACTGGCTGTTCGACGAGCTCGACCGGAACCGGCCGTCCGCGCCGGAGCCTTCCGAGGACTCGCTGAAGTTCGGGGACGGCTACGGACTGGGCGGTCCAGGGTACGGGTACGGCTACGGCCGGGGTGGAGAGCGCATGCGGGCCGCGAAGCCCGGAGCCGTGATGCGGGAGTCAGCAGACCGCGCGGCGCCTCCGCCTCCGCCGCCCGCACCCGCCC
>NZ_RAWL01000279.1:0-11567 GCF_003668885.1 Corallococcus sp. AB049A
CCCATCAATGAAGCGAAGCTGGAGGAGACGCGGCGCCAGTCGCTGACGGAGCTGGCCGCCCAGCCCCTGCCCACGCCGTGGTGGAGGGAGGTGGCGGTGCTCCTGGCCACCTACCTGGGCGTGGGCGTGGTGGGCCTGCTCGTGGTGGGCCGGCACGGGATGCTGCTCAACTCCGCGTCGCCGTTCGCCGTGGCGCTGGTGGCGCTGCTCATCGTCGTCAGCGTGGGCGGCGGCGCCCTGGTGGCCCTGGCCCCCAGGCAGCGCACCTGGCCCCTCTCACTGGTGGCCGTGGGCGCGCTCGCCGTGGCGCTGGCGCAGGTGTTCGGGCGCTCGGGGGTGCAGGTTCGGCCGTTCCTCGCGGGCACCCTGGGGTGCATGGGCGCGGAGGTGGCGCTGTCGGTGGTGCCGCTGGCCCTGGTGCTCGTGCTGCTGTGCCGCTCCGCCTTCCAGCCCGTGCGGGCGCTGGCGGCGGGGCTGTCCTCCGCGGGGGTGAGCCTGCTGGTGCTGCACGTGCACTGTCCGGACGGCTCCGCGGGTCACCTGATGCTGGGCCACGTGCTGCCGTGGTTCGCGCTGGCGGGCGTGGCGGTGCTCGTCCGCTCACGCCTGCCGTCCCGCTCCTACGCGCCCTGAAGGGCTCTGGCGCCTTACTGGAGCCGCGACAGCGCTTCCTGGGGGAAGGCGCGCGCGTCCACCTTCGCGTGCCACTCCTTGATGCGGCCGTCCGGCCCGATGACCACGCCCACGCGGCGCGCGTTGGGGGCCGAGGCGTCATCCGCGGCCCCGTAGGCCAGCCCCACCTTGCGGTCCACGTCGCACAGGAGCGGGAAGTTGAAGCCGAACTTCTGGGAGAAGGCCTGGTTCTCCGCCGGCGTGTCGAAGCTGATGCCCAGGATGACGGTGCCCTTGGCCTCGTACTGGGTCTTGTGGTCGCGGAAGGAGCAGCCCTCCGCGGTGCATCCGGGGGTGTCCGCCTTCGGGTAGAACCAGAGCACCACGTTCTTGCCCCGGTAGTCCGACAGCCGGTGCGTCTTCCCCTCCGAGTCCTGCACGGTGAACTCCGGCGCCACGTCTCCCTGCTTGAGCATGTGCGATGCCTCCTTCATGGGGTGGAAACCGGGGGCGTCGTAGCACGCTCCCGGTGCGTGCGGCCGAGCACCGCTCGGACGATGTGTGGAGTGGAGTGCAGCCGGACGGCGCCCGGGGGTGGACAGCTTCAAGAGGCTTGAAACCCACCGGCCACCTCCGTTTAGTAGGTGCACCAAATGAACACCTCCGACGAACCTCCGCCTGCTTCATCGCAGCGGATGGCCGCGCTCACGCTCTGGGCGCGGCAGCACCTTTCCCGTCTCATCTACTTCCTGCTGGGCGCGTCCAACCGCATCCGCCTGCCGACCCCCTCGGTGTTGCCCATCGCGGGCGCGGTGGTGGGGCTCTACAGCGGTCTGGCCGCGGGCATCTTCTCCAACCTCATTGGCGTGATGAGCGGCATCACGTTCAGCGCCGCGGAGCTGGCGGCGGCGCTGAAGCCGCAGCGGCTGCGCACGTTGATGGAGTCGCTCGCCTCCGCGCGCTGGCACCTGGAATACGCGCTGGTGGGCGTGCCGCTGGCGCTGGGCGCGCTCCTGCTGGCGCGGGTGATTGACCCGGGCGGCCCTCGTGACGAGGTGAAGCGCCGGCTGCGCCTCTTGGCCCTGCTGACGCTGGGCGCGCTGTCGCTCTACTACCCGCTCGTGGGCCTGGCGGCCGTGAACGCCGTGTTCGGCCACGCGCACAACCTGGCTTCCGCGCTGCCGCACCTGCCCTGGTGGCTCATCCTGATCGCGCCCACGGTGGGCGGCCTGGCGGTGGGGCGGCTTTTGCGCGACCGGCCGGAGACGCACGGCCACGGCCTTCCGGAGGTGGTGCGCGCGGTGAAGAGCGGCGCCAACGTGGTGCCGGCGGACCGGGGGTTGCTCAAGCTGATTGCGTCCGCCATCACCATTGGCAGCGGCGGCTCCGCGGGCCGCGAGGGCCCCATCGTCTATGGCGGCGCGGCGTTCGCGTCCAGCGTGGGGCGGGTGCTGGGCTTCAGCCGCAAGGAGCTGTCCATCCTGCTGGCGTGCGGCGCGGGCGCGGGCATCTCCGCGTCCTTCAACGCCCCCATCGCGGGCGCGGTGTTCGCGATGGAGATCATCCTGCGCGAGTTCGAGCTGCGGGTGTTCTCCCCCATCATCCTGGCGAGCGTGGCGGGCACGCTGGTGAGCCGCGGCGTGCTGGACGAAGCACCCCTGCTCAACCGGGTGAACTACGAGCTGGTCAGCGGCTCGGAGGTGTTCGCGTACGCGGCGCTGGGCATCGGGTGCGGGCTCCTGGCGTTCGCGTTCGTGAAGCTGCTGCACGGGGTGGAGCACTTCTTCCACGGCGGCATGGGCGGGAAGCTGTCCCCGTGGCTGGGCAAGAAGCCGCTGCCGGTGCGCGCGGCGCTGGGCGGCCTGTGCACGGGCGTGCTCGTGTTCCTGAGCCCCACGGTGTGGGGCAGCGGCAACGACTACATCAACCTGGCGGCGGCCGGGCAGCTGCCCTTCTTCTTCCTGCTGACGGCGTGCGTGCTGAAGCTCGTGGCCACGGCGCTCACCATCGGCTCGGGCGGTTCAGGCGGCACGTTCTTCCCGGCGGCGCTGATTGGCGCCATGGCGGGCGGCGCGTTCGGCACGCTGGTGCACTACTTCTTCCCGCATGCCACGGGCCCCAGCGGCGCGTACGCCATCGTGGGCATGGGCGGCGCGGTGGCGGCGCTCACGCGCGGTCCGCTCACCGGCATGATGATGCTGTACGAGCTGAGCGGCAGCCACGAAATCATCCTGCCGCTGATGGTGACGTGCACCATCGCGTCCGCGGTGTGCCACTTCCTCACGGAGCGCACGGCGCCCAAGGTGCAGAGCGACGAGGACCTGCTGGCGGCCACGCACGTGCGGGCCCTGATGACGGAGGTGCCGGCGGTGTCCGCGGGCACGCCGCTGCGCGCGCTGACGGACCAGCTGCTCACGGCCGAGGCCGGCACGCTGCCGGTGCTGGACACGCAGGGCAACCTCTACGGCACGGTGCACGTCGAGCAGCTGCGCGAGGTGTGGCGCGACGAGTCCATGTACCCGCTGCTGGTGGCCAGCGACCTGGCGCGCAAGCTGCCCGCGCTGGCGCCGGACTCGGACCTGGCGCATGCGCTCCAGGTGATGGACCTGGAGGACGTGGACGCGCTGCCGGTGGCGCCCGTGCTGGGGCTGTCCCCCTGCGGGCTCATCACCCGCGCCGCCGTCCGGCGCTTCCTCTTCGCGCAGCACACGCGCGCGCACAACACGGGGAACTACCCCGTCACGCCCACGGAGGCGACGCACTGAACCCCCGGGAGGGCTGGGCCTGTCAGGAAACCCGGGGAGCGGGCATCCTTGGGCGCCATGTCCGACCCCGCCCTGTCCTCCCTGCGCGCCGAGCTGTCCTCCACGTTCCACGATGCCCGGGTGCGGCGGATGGTGGACCTGGGACGCAGGGCCCGGACGGACCCGCAGGCGCAGGCGCTGCTGGACGCGCTGGCCCGGGGGGACGCCTCCGAGCGGCGGCTGGCCCTGGCGGCCCAGTTCACGCGCCGGGATGGCGCGGCGGTGCTGAAGGCCACCGCGGACGAGTCCTTCCGCGTGCGCGCGCTGGCCTTCGAGCTGGTGTCGCTGGCCTGTGACGACGCGCAGGCGCTGGAGGCGCTGCGCATGGCGCACGGGATGCGCCGCGAGCAGACCGTCATCCACCAGCTGCGCAAGCGCAAGCGGCACGCCGTCATCGACGCGTTCCTGGACGGGCTGGCGGCGCGAGGTGAGCACGTCACCTTCGCGGACACGGTGCCCCTGGCCACCGAGGCCAGCCTGCGCCGGCACCTGGCCCGGGCGATGGAGCGCCCCAGCCAGCGGTTCTGGGCACGGCTGGCGCGGCATGCGCCCCAGGTGCTGGGCGAGGTGCTGCTGGAGCAGCTGCGCTCGGTGAAGGGCGAGCCGGACCCCGTCACGCGGCAGCACCTGGCCTGGGGCATGGGGTGGCTGGCGGAGCGGGCGCCGGACCTCGCGGAGTCGCTGCTGGCCGTGCTGCTGGAGCGGGGCATCCCGCCGGACGAATACGCCTTGCGGACGCTGGCGCGGCATCGCCCCGTGCGGCTGGTGGCGCTCGTGCGGCGGCATCCCCCCGCGTTCCTCCCGCACCTGCTGTTCGCGAAGTCCCTGGCGGCGCTGGATGCCGAAACCCTGACGTGGGCCGTCCAGCGCGACCCGACGCTGCTGGGCCGCGCGGAGGACGCGCTGAAGGAGCTGACGGAGCCGCTGCGCCAGACGCTCACCGAGGCCTGGGCCGCGTCCGTGGAGCGCGCGCCCGCGTGGGGCACGCCGCTCATCGCCCGCATCGCGGACCCGGCCCTGCGCGAGAGTGTCTACTCGCGCTGGACCGTGGGGGCCCGCACCAGCGACGGCGTCATCGCTCCGGAGTACGTGCGGCACCTGCCGGTGGACCTGCGCGAGCGTGAGGCGCGCCGGCACCTGCACGAGGTGGTGCAGCTGGGCACCCGCGCCGAGAAGCGCATCGCCTATGCGCGCTTCCTGCCCTGGGATGAGGCGCTGGGCGTGCTGAAGGGCGCGCTGGGTCACCCGGACGCGGCCATGCGCGGCGAGGGACTGGGCGCCCTGCTGGCGCTGCCCGGCCTGCGCCCGGACGAGCCCGCGTGGGTGGCGCCCGCGCTGGCGGCGGTGCTGGCCCGGAAGAACGAACAGGACCCGGTGCGCGGGGTGATGCTGCAGGCGCTGGCCTCGTGGCCCCGGCGCATGTGGCGCGCCGAGCACACCGAGGCCCTGGGGCGGATGCTGCGCGACGCGCTGGACGCGGCGGACCTGTCCATGGCGACGGCGCAGTCCGCGGAGCGGCTGCTGGTGCGGGCCTTCGGCGCGGATCCCGCGTGGGGCGCGCAGTGGCTGGGCACCTTCCTCAAGGAGCGCGGGAGCATCCAGGACGGCGGGCTGGGCCACCGGTTGACGGACGACGAGGTGCGCCGGGCCGCGCCGTACCTGCTGGCGCTGGCGAAGAGCTGGGCGGAGCGTGAGCGCGGCGGTCCCCTGCTCCAGCTGGCGGCGAGCCTGGGCAAGCGCGCGGCGCTGGTGCCGGGCCTGTCGGACTGGCTCGTCTCCGTGCGCGACACGGGGCCGGACAAGCGGCTGGCGCTGGCGCTGACGCAGTGGCTGTCGCGCGAGGACCGGCCGCGCTTCGAGTCCACGCTCGCGGCCACGCTGCGCCGCTGGCGGGACCGGGGCTGGGACGAGGAGGTCGTGGCGCTGGCGCATACGGAGAAGCGCGGGCTGCCCCTGCACCGGGAGCTGGTGGAGGAGCTGGAGCGCGTGGCGCTGCGGCTGGGCAAGCCGTCCGGCAACGCGCTGTGGGTGCTGCGCTACCGCGCGGTGAAGGACTTCGACCGCATCCTCCCCGCCCTGCTCAAGAAGGACGAGAGCGCCATCGCCATCCCCGTGGTGCGCGAGTTCCTGCACCGGCGCCGGCAGGACCTGCTGGGACCGTACCTGGACGCGCCCGTCATCACCGGCCAGTTCGCCACGGGGGCGACGCATTGGATTTTGCCGTTCGACTCGGGGTTCTTCCGGTGGACGCCGGAACAGAACGGGGCGTATGCGCGCGCGCTCGCGCGGCTGTGCGAGGACCTGGAGCGGGACACGCCCACGCTGCTGGCGGCGGTGACGCGGATGGCGGCGCTGGACTGGGCGCCCATGGACGCGCTGCTCGCGCTGGCGAACGACAAGCGGCCCGCGGTGCAGGAGCGGGCCCTGCGGGTGATGGCGCGGTGCGACCAGGGCCAGGGCGTGCCCACGCTGCTCGCGGCCCTGGAGGATTCGCGCGCGCGCATCGCCATCTATGGCCTGCGGCGCGCGTTCAACGGCATGCCCGTCACGCGGGTGCTGTCGCTGCTGGCGGAGGTGCCGCTGACCAAGGTCACGGTGGCCAAGGAGGTGGTGCGCCTGCTGGGCGAGCTGCGCTCGGACGCGGGCTATGAGCGGCTGCTGGAGCTGGACGCGAAGCCGCTGCACCGCGACGTGCGCATCGCGCTGTTGCGCGCGCTGTGGGACCACCTGGACCGCGAGCCCACGTGGGCGGTGTTCGAGCGCGCCGTCGCCGGCGAGGACGCCATCATGGCGTCGCGCGTGGGGGACATCCCCGCGGACCGGCTGACGGAGGCGTTGGACGCGCGGCTGTCCGCGCTGCTCGCGAAGGTGCTGGCGCGGCCGGAGCCGGATGCGCGCATCGACCTGCTGCGGCGCGCGATGTGGCTGTCCGTGAAGGACCGGGAGCGGGTGTTCCTCTCCGCCTGTGGCGCGCGGCTGGCCTCGCCCTATGACGACGAGGTGCGCGCGGCGATGGGGGCCCTGGTGTACCGGACCGACGAGCGCGACGTGCCGCTGTTCGAGCGGATGCTGGAGGCGGTGGCGCCGGACCGGCGCGCGCTGAGCATCGCGATGGATGCGCTGCTGCAGCCGCGGCGGCAGATGCGGCCCGTGCCCCTGCAGGCGGTGCATGGACTGGTGACGGGGGGGCTGCTCACGAAGGACCCGTGCCTGGCGACGCTGCGCGTGCGCTGCGCGGCGGTGGCCCTGGCGCCGCCTGACTTCGCGCTCCACCTGGACGCGATGGGACAGCAGGGCTGGCTGCACGCGGACGCGCTGATGGCGGCCCAGGTGGCGGTGTCGAACCTGCCGGTGGAGGCGCTGGAGGAGGTGGGCTCGCACCTGGCGCACAGCCCCAGTCCGGAGGCGCGGCGCGTGGCCCTGCACTGCCTGGTGCGCGACGCGGCGGATGGACGTGGCTGGACGGAGAACCGGCTGGAGGCGCTCGCCATGTTCCAGCGGGATGACTCACCGCTGGTGGCCGGCGCCGCGCAGTTCGTGTTCCCGCCCCGGGAGATGGTGAAGCCCCAGGAGTGACGCTCAGCTCAGCGAGCGGGCCGGAGCCCTCCACGCGGCTCCGCGCTCCGCTTCGCTCGCGTATTGCTCCAGTTGCAGCGCCCGGTGGGCCACGGTGTGCTCGGCCAGGACGCGGGCCCGGGCCCGCATGCCCAGTTGGTGCCGGTCTGCTTCCGGCATCTCACGCAGGCAGCGCAGCACGTCCTGGTCCGTGCGGGCGATCATCACCTCGTCACCCAGCGCGAAGACGTCCTCCAGGCCCGGCCACGGGTCACAGAGGAGCGCCGCTCCACAGGCCGCGGCCTCGAACAGGTCCGGGCCTGGCGTGTGCCGCGCCTGGGAGAGGGCCAGCGTGAAGCGCTGCGCTCCGATGAAGCCAGCGTGCTCCTGGAGCGGCGGCGGCGCGTGCCTCGCCACGTTCGCGGGCCAGGCGTCATCCACCGCCGACAACGTCCCCGCGAGGACGAAGCGCCCCTCGGGCCAGCCTCTCGCGGCGCCCAGCAGCCACTGCTTCAAGAGCCCCCGCCGCTCCGGCGACAACGGCCCGGCGTGCCCCAGGTCCCAGCGCGTCCTCCCGCCTCCGGGCGCGAAGTGCTCCGCGTCCACTCCGGGCAGGAACACGCGCGCCCGGGCCACGCTCCACTCGCGCTCCAGCTGACGGGGCACCGGGCCTCCACTGGAGCAGAGATAGAGCCGGTAGCCCATGAACAGCTCCGGCGTCATGCAGCCGGGGTCCTCTCGCAGGGCGTGCCGCGCCAGCGTCCGGGGCGTGTCCCGGTCCCAGAAGACGGTGAGCCCGCCCGCCGTGTTCGTGACCCAGCGGCTCACGTCCGTGACCTGCGGCACGTCCGCGTCCACCAGCACCAGGTCCGCGCGGCGCACCTTCGAATGGAAGCGCGCGTGCAGGTCCGCCAGGTCCAGGTACGGCGTGACAGCCCGCGCCTCTTCCCGCGGGGTGCCTGAGTGCTCCAGGAAGAGGACCGCGTGTCCGCGCCGCCTCAGCGCCTGCGCGAGCTGCGTGGGAGCCGTGTCCGCCCACGACCCGGCGTGGGCCCGGCACGCGGGGCCCAGGAAGACGATGTCCATCCGCTCGGGCCTCCACGCCCCCCGCCCGGCGGAGGGAGGAAGCTCCACGCGCGGCACGCCCCAGGGCTATCGCGCCCGGCGCCGGGCGGACAAGCCAGCGGGCTTCGTGCCGCGTGAACTCCTCAACGGCGCGGCCGGCCTCCCGCCCGCGCGTGCCACGCCGGCGTCCGCGAGGGGACCGTGCCCCTGTCCCTCGGGCCAGGGGCCCGTGTCCGAGCCCCTGCTACTTCGTCGCGGGCGCGGCCTGCGTCGGGGGCGTGGTGCCCGCCGGAGCCGCCGCGGGCTTCGCGGCTGCGCCCTTGCGCAGGGGACACGCGGCGATGGCGCCCGAGACGTCGATGGCGTCCTTGCCCTCGCTCACCTTGAGCACCTTGCGGTCCTCGCCCACGACGAACGTGTAGCGCTTGGACACCGTCACCACCGGCATCTTCACGTCGTACGCGCCCACCACCTTGCCGTCCGGGTCCGGGATGAACACGAAGGGCGCCTTCAGCTCCGCCTTGAAGCGCGTCAGCGTCTCCGCGTCGTCCGTGGAGAAGGCCAGCACCTGGCCCTGCGCCTGCTCGATGTCCTTGTAGCGGTCACGGTACGCGGTCAGCTCCTTCGTGCAGCCGCTGGTGAACGCCTTGGGGAAGAAGGCCACGATGACGGGCCCCTTCTTCACCATCTCCGACAGCGTGTAGGTCGTTCCCGCGGTGTCCTTCACCGTGAAGTCCGGCGCGGTCTCACCGACCTGGGGAATCGCTGCGCTGAGCCATCCGACGACGAGCAGGGAGTTGAGCATGCCCGGGACTTAACGGGCCCCGGACACCGCGACAAGCTCCCGAGCGCCCCCAGGCGCCCCCAAGCTCCTACGACGCCGCCATGCGGGCCCACACGGCGGCGGCGGCCTCGCGCGACTGCTCGGCCACCACGGTGGGGTTCACCGACAGGGGCCGGCGCGCCCAGACGCGCCACACGCCGTCCACCATCACCGCCTCCACGTGGCGGCTGCCCAGCCCGTGCACCACGTGCCACGCCAGCGTCTCCGCGGTGAGCGGCGTGGGCGACAGGTAGTCCAGCACCAGCAGGTCCGCGAGCGCGCCCTCGCGCATGGGGCCGATGGCCGCCTCGAACACCTGCGACGCCAGCCGGTGGCCGTTGGCCAGGTAGCGCAGCACGTCGATGGTCTGCCCCGCCTCGCGCGAGCGCAGGTACGCCGCCTGCGCCTCCGCGAACATGTCCGGCGACGTGCCGTCCGTGCCCAGCGACGCGCGCGCCCCGAACTTCAGCGCGGGCGCGTAGCCCACCTCCTGGCCCTGGTTGGAGCGCGGCGTGTGCAAGAGCCACGTGCCCGTGGCCAGCACCTGCGCCAGGTCCGCCCACGCCAGGTGGCCCGCGTGCGCCGCCATGGCGCGGGGCGACAGCAGGTTGCTGGTGAGCAGCCGCGTCACCGGCGGGTTGCCGTGGCGCTCGGTGGACAGCCGTTCGTCCAGCGGATCCTCCGCGAGCGGGAAGTGCAGCCCGGTGCCGGTGGTGTTGAGCGCCTCGCCCAGGCCCTGGAGCGCGTCGTCGCCCAGCGTGAAGCAGGGGCCCGCGCCCACCTGCCCGCGGAAGCGGCCCCGGGCCTTGCGCGCGAAGCTGACCGTCTCCTCCAGGCCCTCCTCCCGGCCCACCGCGCCCATGCGGTCCGTGACCGCGTAGGACAGCACGCCGCGCACGCCCACCTCATGGAGGCCGCGCGCCGAGCGCAACAGCGAGCCCGTCACCGCCTTGGGCGAGGCGTGCAAATCAAACAGGGTGGTGGTGCCGCACTGGATGGACTCCAGGCCGCCCGCCGTGGCGGCCACCTGCACCGCGTCCAGGTCCAGCGCGTTCTCGAAGGGCCAGCGCACCTGCTCCAGCAGGGCCTGGTAGGACGTGGGCGTCGGGCGGTTGAGGCCGCGCGACAGCACGGAGGCCAGCCGGTGGTGGGCGTTGACGAGCCCCGGGAACACGAGCTTGCCGGACAGCGCGACCACCTCGTCGTCGGGGCCGGGCGTCAGGTCCTCGCCCCTCGCCACGATGCGCTCACCTTCGATGCGCAGGTCCACCCGCTCCACCGACGCGGGCTCCAGTTCGATGACGAAACCACCCTTGAGGACGGTGCCCAACATCCCTCCCAGCATCCGCGTGCGGTACGCGAGGTTCGTGAAGGCGACCCCCTCCCCTTAGGGGTCACGCTTGAGGCCCGGAACGTTAGCATTCCCGGGCCGTTCTCCGTCATCGGGACCACACATCCCTGCACCCACACCCCTCGTCCCGGCCACCCCAACACGGTGGGCATGCCCGGGGTGGACCAAGGACAGGCAGGCAGGCGGCGCGTCATGACGTTGGGCGCCGGGGGCGCGGGCCCGTAGACTGCCGCCACCTTGGTGTCGGAACCCGATGTCTCCTGGGCAGGTCACTACCGCTTGAGCTCGCGCATCGCGACGGGCGGCATGGCGGAGGTGTATCTGGCGCGCGCCATCAGCCCGGACGGACAGCGCGGTCCGGCCGTGGCGGTGAAGCGGCTGATGCCGCACCTGGTCGTGGACCGGCGCATCGTGCAGATGTTCCTCAACGAGGCGCGCATCACCGCGCAGGTGCGCCACCCGAACGTGGTGTCCATCCTGGAGCTGGGCATGGAGGGCGCGGAGCCCTTCATCGCCATGGAGCTGTTGGAGGGGCGCTCGTTCGCGGAGGTGCGGCAGGAGGCCGCCGAGCGCGGCCAGCGCGTGCCCCTGGGCATCACCCTGCGCGTGCTGGTGGAGGCGTGCCGGGGGCTGGATGCCGCGCACCGCGCCGTGGACGAGGCGGGACGGCCGCTGAAAATCGTCCACCGCGACTTCACGCCGGACAACATCCACGTCGGGGTGAACGGCGCGGTGAAGGTCATCGACTTCGGCATCGCGAAGGCGGACGCGCTGGGGTCGGGGACGGAGCCCGGGACGCTGAAGGGGAAGTTCTTCTACATGTCGCCGGAGATGATCGCCGGCCGCGACGTGGACCACCGCGCGGACCTGTTCGCCGCGGGGGTGATGCTCTACGAGCAGCTGTGTGGCCGGCGGCCCTTCACCGGCATGTCCACCGACGAGGTGCTGACGCGCATCTCCGAGGGCAAGCCCCGGCCGCCCACGGCGTTCGACCCGTCGGTGCCGCAGGCGCTGGAGGCGGTGTGCCTCAAGGCGCTCGCGAAGGACCCGGCGGCGCGCTTCGACAGCCTCCAGTCGTTCATCGCCGCCATCGAACTGCTGGGCGGGCCCGCGGAGGTCGCCGCGCCGGCGCAGGTGGCCGCGTACCTGGACGCGCTGTTTCCGCCGGACACCGACCCCAAGCGGCTGACGCTGCGCCGGGCGAGGCTCGCGGACCCCTCCAATTCGAGCGGAGCGCCGGGCGGGGACGTGCTGCCGCCCTTCGGGGTGCAGGGGGTTCCGCCCTGGCCCGTGCCTCCGCCGGCCCCCGCTCCCGGGGTCTCCCGGCCCCTTCCGCCCCTGGGCATGCATACGGTGT
>NZ_RAWL01000027.1:0-38007 GCF_003668885.1 Corallococcus sp. AB049A
CCCGCCACCGGGGCCTCCATGCGGAAGGTCTCCAGCGACGCGCGCACCCGGGGCGCCATGGCGTCCCAGCGGTCGGCCGGCGCGCTGACCGTCACCACGGCGTGGCGGCCTTCCGAGGCCAGCCCCGCCACCAGCACCGTGCGCACCTGTCCGGCCTCACGCAGCGTGCTCAGCACCTCCACCCGGGGCACGGGCCCGCCCACGCGGTCCACCCGATCCGGCGTCAGCGCTACGCCCAGTTCCCGCTGGAAGTGCTGCATCACGGCCGTGGAGAACGCGTCGCGCTCCGAAGGGGTCGCGGAGAAGCCCCCGTCCACGACGGCGATGAGGAACGTGGCCGCGTCCGGCCCCTCCCCGTCCGCCAGGGCCGCGGACAGGGCGCGCGTGCGCACGCCGTCCCCGGACACCGCGCCCGCCTGCGATCCGGCGTAGCGCTCCCAGCGCGTCATCCGGAAGGTGTCCGGAGGACGGAAGCTGTAGCCGTCCCGGCGCAGCTCCGTGCCGAGCGCGCCGGACAGCGACAGCCACACACCGGTGAGGACGGGCAGGAGCACGGGCCCCGAGGATAACCCCGAAGCCCGCGCCACGCCCGCTCCCCTCTGCCCTACCCGATCTTCTTCTTCACGTCGTCCACCGGCGTCGTGTGCGTGACGATGCGGGACTGGAGCTCGCGCGCCACGTTGGTGATCAGCGGCTTGCGCATCATCGTCATGTGCGTGCCCGGCATGTCCACGACCTCCACGCCGCCGGTGACGAGGTCCTCCCAGCCGGTGTGCTCACGCGTGTCCGGACGCTGGCTGGCGCGCAAGAGCACGAGCTTCCCGTCGAGCGGCTTCGCGTCGTACTGCGTGAAGGCGCGCGAGGTGGACTCGAACACCCGGTACAGGTTGCGCACGCGCTCCACGCCCACGTCGGCGATCTGCGTGTCACCCTGGCTGCCCACTTCGTAGAAGTAGTTCACGCGCTCCGCCTGCGTCATCTTCGAGATGCGCTCGCGCAGCTCCAGGGGGTCGCGGCCCGTGGTGGCCGCCAGCATCATGGTGAGCTCGGAGGTGAGCATGTCCTCCAGGACCTGCTCCGGCGTCTTGTCCGGCACCATGTGCTGCACGGTGTACGCGTCGATGCTCGCCAGCAGCGCCACCTCTTCGCCCATGGCGCGCAGCTGCCGCGCCATCTCGAAGGCGATGATGCCGCCCAGCGACCAGCCCGCCAGGTGGTAGGGCCCGCGCGGCTGCACCTCGCGCACGGACGCCAGGTACAGCGCGGCCATCTCCGCCACGGTGCCCAGGGGCTCCTCGCCCTCGGTGCCCCGGGCCTGCAGGCCGTAGCACGGCTGATCCGCGTCCAGCTCGCGCGCCAGGTCCACGTAGCAGAGGACGCCGCCGCCCGCCGGGTGGATGGCGAAGAGCGGAGGCTTCGTCCCCTCCGGCTTCAGCGCCACCAGCGGCGACCAGGCGCGTGAATCCGCCTCCAGCAGCGCGGCCAGCTGCTCCACCGTCGACGCCTGGAACAGCGACGCCAGGGGCAGGTTCTTGCCAGTGAGCTGCTGGATGCGGCCCATGAGCTGCACGGCCAGCATGGAGTGGCCGCCCAGGTCGAAGAAGTCGTCGCGGATGCCAATGGGCGACATCCCCAGCGTCTCCTCCCACACGCGCACCAGCTGGAGCTGAAGCGGCGTGCGCGCCACCACCAGCGTGGAGGCCTCCGCGCGCGTCGTGTCCGGAGCGGGCAGCGCGCGGCGGTCCACCTTGCCGTTGGACGTGAGCGGCAGCGACTCCATCGGCACGAAGGCGGACGGCACCATGTACTCCGGCAGCGTGCGCCGCAGCTGCTCGCGCAGCTCCTGCGGTCCCGCCACCGTCTGGCCCGGCGCGCCCACCAGGTACGCCACCAGGCGCTTGTCGCCCGGCACGTCCTCGCGCACCAGCACCACGGCCTCGCGCACGCTCGGGTGCGACAGCAGGCCCGCTTCGATTTCGCCCAGCTCGATGCGGAAGCCGCGCACCTTCACCTGGAAGTCCGCACGGCCCAGGTACTCCAGCGTGCCGTTGGGACGCCACCGCGCCAGGTCGCCGGAGCGGTAGAGCCGCGCCCCGGGCCGCGTGCTGAACGGATCCGGGATGAAGCGCTGCGCGGTCAGCTCCGGACGGCCCAGGTAGCCACGGCCCAGGCCGTCGCCGCCCACGTACATCTCACCCGTGACGCCCGGAGGCACCGGCTGTCCGTGCGCATCCAGCACGTACACCTGGAGGTCCGGAATCGCGACGCCCACCTCGCTGCCGCGCCCGCCCTCCGCGTCCGCCGCCTTGAGTGCGCGGTAGGTCACGTGGACGGTCGTCTCGGTGATGCCGTACATGTTGACGAGCACCGGCGCGTTGTCCGCGTGGCGCGCGTACCACGGCCTCAGGCTGCCGAACTCCAGCGCCTCGCCGCCGAAGACGACGGTGCGCAGGGACAGGCCCTCGTGGTCGCCCGTGCGCTCCTCGTGTTGGATCAGCTGACGGAACGCGGACGGCGTCTGGTTGAGCACCGTGACGCCCTCGCGCTTGAGCAGCGCGTGGAAGTCCGCGGGCGTGCGGCTGACCTCGTACGGCACCACCACCAGCTTGCCGCCGTAGAGCAGCGCGCCCCACATCTCCCAGACGGAGAAGTCGAACGCGTACGAGTGGAACAGCGTCCACACGTCCTTCGTGCCGAAGTCGAACCAGTGCTTCGTGCCGTCGAAGAGGCGGACCACCTGGGCGTGCTCAATCTGCGCGCCCTTGGGCCTGCCCGTGGAGCCGGACGTGTAGATGACGTACGCCAGGTGATGCGGCGCCACGCCGCTGACCGGCGTCGTCGTGGGCGCGGAGGCCCACGCGGCGGCATCCGAGTCCAGGCACAGGCGCTTCGCCGCGCCGGACGGCACCACGTCCAGCAGGTGCTGCTGGGTGAGCACCACCGGTACGCGCGCGTCCTCCACCATGAACTCCAGGCGCTCACGCGGGTACGCCGGATCCATGGGCAGGTACGCGCCGCCGGCCTTGAGGATGGCCAGCAGGCCCACCATCAGCTCCAGCGAACGCTCCACCGCGAGGCCCACCAGGACCTCCGGCCCCACGCCCAGCGTGCGCAGGTGGTGCGCCAGCTGGTTCGCCCGCGCGTCCAGCTCGCGGTACGTGATGCGCTGCTCGGCGTAGGTGACCGCGATGGCGTCCGGGGTGCGCGCCGCCTGACGCTCGAAGAGCGTGTGCAGGCATGCCTCCACAGCGAAGCGCTCTTGGGTGTTCCAGCCCGCCACCACCTGCTTGCGGTCGCCTTCCGTGAGCAGCGGCAGCTGGTGCAGCCGCGCGTCGGGGTTCGCCCCGATGCCCTCCAGCAGCACGCCCAGGTGACGGGCCAGCCGCTCGGCGGTGCTCGCGTCGAACAGGTCGGTGTTGAACTCGAGCCCGCCCTCGATGCCGTTCGCCGTCTCCGTGAGGCCCAGCGACAGGTCGAACTTCGCGGTGCGGTGCTCCACCTCCACGCCTTCCAGGGTGAGGCCGGTCAGGTTGAACGACCCTTCCGGCGCGTTCTGCAGCGTCATGGACACCTGGAACAGCGGCGTGCGGCTGGTGTCGCGCGTGGGCGCCAGCTCCTCCACCAGCTTCTCGAACGGCACCTCCTGGTGCGCGTACGCGCCCAGCGTCGTCTCACGCACGCGGCCCAGCAGCTCGCGGAACGTGGGGTCGCCGTCCAGCTTCGTGCGCAGCACCAGCGTGTTGACGAAGAAGCCGATGAGGCCCTCCGTCTCCGCGCGCTGGCGGCCCGCGATGGGCGTACCCACGCTGATGTCATCCTGGCCGGAGTAGCGAGACAGCAGCGTCTGCCACGCAGCCAGCAGGACCATGAAGGGCGTGGTGCCCTCCTTCAGCGCCAGGGCCTTCAGCGTCTCCGTCAGCTCCCGGCCGACCTTCACCGGGACGCTGGAGCCGTGCGACGTCTGCACCGCCGGACGCGGACGGTCCGTGGGCAGCTCCAGCGCGGAGGGCGCGCCGGTCAGCTGCTGCTTCCAGTAGCCGAGCTGCTTCTCCAGCACCTCGCCCTGGAGCCAGCCGCGCTGCCAGCCCGCGTAGTCCGCGTACTGCACCGGCAGCTGCGGCAGGGACGGCGTGCCGCCGTTGGAGAAGGCCTCGTAGGACGCGGCCATCTCCCGCACCAGCACGCCCATCGACCAGCCGTCGGACACGATGTGGTGCATGACGAGCAGGAGGATGTGCTCCTTCTCATCCAGCTTGAGCAGCTTCACGCGCAAGAGCGGGCCGGTGGCCAGCTGGAACGGGTGCACCGCTTCTTCATCCGCGAGCCGGCGGGCCTCGTCATGGCGCTCGGGGTCCGGGATGTCGGAGAGGTCCACCACCGGGAGCGGCAGCGACACCGCCGGGTGGATGACCTGCGTGGCCTGGCCGTTGTCCAGGTGGAACGACGTGCGCAGCGATTCGTGGCGGCGCACCAGCTCCGTGAAGCTCTGCTCCAGCGCCGTCACGTCCAGCGAGCCCTTCAGGCGAAGGACCATGGGCACGTTGTAGGCCGGGCTGTTCGCGTCCAGCTGGTGCAGGAACCACAGGCGCTGCTGCGCGAACGACAGCGGCAGGCGGCCCTCGCGAGGCAGCGGCACGATGGCGGGCGCCTGGGTGCCCGCGCCGGCCTGGAGCGCCTGGTCGATGAGGACGGACAGCTTCTGCACCGTGGGCGCGTTGAAGACGTCCCGCAGCTGCAGGTCGATCCGGAAGATGCTCCGGACGCGCGACAGCACCTGCGTGGCCAGCAGCGAGTGCCCACCCAGCTCGAAGAAGTCGTCCGTCGCGCCCACGCGGTCCACGTTGAGCAGCTCGCTCCACGCACCGGCGAGCAGCTGCTCCGTCGGGGTGCGCGGCGCGATGAACGCCTCGTCCTGCGCGCGCTCGTCGCTGGGGACTGGCAGCGCCTTGCGGTCCACCTTGCCGTTGGAGGTGACAGGCAGCGCCTCCATCACCACGAAGGCGGACGGCACCATGTACTCCGGCAGCGTGCGCTCCAGGTGCTCGCGCAGGCCCTTGCGATCCAGGGACTCCACGTCACCCGCGACGTAGGCGACGAGCCGCTTGTCGCCGGCCACGTCCTCGCGGACGACGACGACGGACTCGCGGACACCGTAGGCGCCCATGAGGGCGGACTCGATCTCCCCCAGCTCGATGCGGTAGCCGCGCACCTTCACCTGGTGGTCGACGCGGCCCAGGTATTCCAGCGTGCCGTCGGCGCGCCAGCGGGCCAGGTCGCCGGAGCGGTACAGCCGCGCGTCGGCGTCGGTGCTGAACGCATCCGGGACGAACTTCTCCGCCGTGAGCTCCGGGCGGCCCAGGTAGCCGCGGCCCACCTGCACGCCGCCGATGTACAGCTCACCCGGCACGCCCACCGGCACGGGCTGCAGCTGCGCATCCAGCACGTACATCCGCGTGTTGGGCAGCGGCTTGCCGATGCGCACCGCGCCGGAGGCGGAATCCTCCGGAGCCACGACGTGCACCGAGCAGCCCACCACCGTCTCCGTGGGGCCGTACTCGTTGATGAGCCGCGTGGCCGGCGCGTGCTTGCGCCAGAACGCCAGCTCTTCGGAGAACAGCGCCTCGCCGCCGATGACGAAGGCGCCCGTGCGCCCCGCCGCCGCGTCCGCGCCCAGCAGGTCCGACAACAGCCGCAGGTGGCTGGGCGTCAGCTTCACCAGGCTGAAGCCCGTGCCTTCGCGCAGCACGTCCGCCAGGCCTTCCACGCCCCGGGCCTCGGACACCATCACCACGCCCCGGCCCGCGACCAGCGGCGCGATCATGCTGGTGACCGTGAGGTCGAACGCGAGCGACGAGTGCACCGGCGCGCCCGCGCCCGTGTCCAGCCCGTACGCGGACAAGCACCACGTCAGGTAGTTGGACACGCCGCGGTGTTCGATGGCCACGCCCTTGGGCTTGCCCGTCGAACCGGACGTGTAGATGACGTACGCCAGGTTGCCGGCCGTCACCGCCGTCACGGGCGCGTCCTCGCGCTCGCGGGAGATGGTGCGCTTCCAGTCGCCATCCAGGCTGATCAGCTGCTGGGTGGTGACGGGCAGCTCGTCCGCCAGCGAGTCCTGCGTGAGCACCACCGGCACCTGCGTGTCCTCCAGCATGAAGGACAGGCGATCCAACGGGTACTTCGGGTCGAGCGGCACGTACGCGCCGCCGGCCTTGAGCACGCCCATCACGGCGATGACCATCTCCAGCGAGCGCTCCAGGCACAGGGCGACCTTCACCTCGGGGCCCACGCCCAGCCGGCGCAGGTGGTGCGCCAGCTGGTTCGCCTTCGCGTCCAGCTGCCGGTACGTGAGCGTCTCACCCTCGAAGGTCGCGGCGATGGCGTCCGGCGTGCGGGCCACCTGCGCCTCGAAGCGCTGGTGGATGCAGGCGTCGCGCGGGAAGTCGGCCCGCGTGTCGTTCCACGTCTCCAGCAGCTGCTTGCGCTCGCCGTCCGTGAGCAGCGGCAGGCGCTGCACGGGCACGTCCGGCTGGGACGCCACGCCTTCCAGCAGAACGCGCAGGTGCTCCAGCATCCGGGTGGCGGTGCCGGCGTCGAACAGGTCGGAGTTGTACTCCATGGCTCCGCGCAGCTCGCCGTCCACCTCCGACAGGGTCATGTTCAGGTCGAACTGCGCGGTGGCGTGCTCCAGCGGGACGGCGCGCAGCGTGAGGCCCTTGACCTCCAGCTCCGGCACCGGCGCGTTCTGGAACGACAGCAGCACCTGGAACAGCGGCGTGCGGCTGGTGTCGCGCGTGGGCGCCAGCTCCTCCACCAGCTTCTCGAACGGCACTTCCTGGTGCGCGTACGCGCCCAGCGTCGTCTCCTTCACCTGGGCCAGCAGCGCGCGGAAGGACGGGTTGCCCTCCAGCTTCGTGCGCAGCACCAGCGTGTTGACGAAGAAGCCGATGAGGCCTTCCGTCTCCGTGCGGCCACGGCCCGCGATGGGCGTGCCCACGCTCACGTCGTCCTGACCGGAGTAGCGCGCGAGCAGCACCTGCCACGCGGCCAGGAGCACCATGAAGGGCGTGGCGCCCTCCTTCAGGGCCAGGGCCTTCAGCGTGTCCGTCACCGGCTTGCCCACGCGCAGGTTCACGCTGGCGCCCCGGTACGTCTGCACGGCCGGACGCGGGCGGTCCGTGGGCAGCTCCAGCGCGGCGGGCGCGCCGGTCAGCTGCTGCTTCCAGTACGCCATCTGCTGGGCCAGCACGTCACCCTGCAGCCAGCCGCGCTGCCAGCCCGCGTAGTCCGCGTACTGCACCGGCAGCTCCGGCAGGGACGGCGCGCGGCCGGAGGCGAAGGCCTCGTAGAGGGCCGCCATCTCCCGCACCAGCACGCCCATGGACCAGCCGTCGGAGACGATGTGGTGCATCGTCGCGAGCAGCACGTGGCGCTGGGCCTCCAGCTTGAGCAGCTTCACGCGCAGCAGCGGGCCGTTCGCCAGGTGGAACGGACGCTGCGCTTCTTCGTTGGCCTGCCGCTGGGCCTCGGCCTCGCGGACGTCCTCGGGCTGAGCGGACAGGTCCACCACCGGCAGCGACACCGTCGCCGCCGGGTGGACGACCTGCGAGGGCTGGCCGTCACGCATGGGGAACGTGGTGCGCAGCGATTCGTGGCGGCGCACCAGCTCCGTGAAGGCGCGCTCCAGCGCGGACACGTCCAGCGTCCCCTCCAGCCGCACCGGCAGCGGCAGGTTGTAGAAGGCGCTGTCCGGCTCCAGCTGGTTGAGGAACCACAGGCGCTGCTGGGCGAACGACAGCGGCATCCGCTCCGCGCGCGGCAGGGCCACGAGCGGCGGCGCCTTGACTCCCCTGCCCTGCGCCACCAGCGCGTCCACGCGCCGGGCCAGATCCGTCACCGTGGGCGCCTCGAAGAGCGTGCGCAGCGGCAGCTCCACGTCGAAGGCCTCGCGGATGCGCGACGCCAGCCGCGTGGCCATGAGCGAGTGGCCACCCATCTCGAAGAAGTGGTCCTCCACGCCCACGCGCTCCACGTTGAGCAGCTGCGCGAAGAGGGCCGCCAGCAGTTCCTCCGTCGGCGTGCGCGCGGCCACGAAGAGGCGCGTGCGCGCCACCTCACCCGTCGGTGCGGGCAGGGCCTTGCGGTCGATCTTGCCGGCGGGCGTCAGCGGCAGGGCCTCCAGCACCACGAAGGCGGAGGGCACCATGTACTCCGGCACCTCGCTCTTCAGGTGGCGGCGCAGCTCCACCGCGTCCAGCGTGCCCGCGGCCTGGGGCACGACGTACGCCACCAGGCGCTTGTCGCCCGGCGCGTCCTCGCGCACCACCACCGCCGCCTCACGCACCTCCGCGTGATGCAGCAGCACGGATTCGACTTCGCCCAGCTCGATGCGGAAGCCGCGCACCTTCACCTGGGAGTCGATGCGGCCCAGGTACTCCACCTCGCCCGAGGACGTCCACCGCACGCGGTCACCCGTGCGGTAGAGCCGCGCGCCGGGTTCCTCGCTGAACGGGTTCGGGATGAACCGCTCCGCCGTCAGGTCCGGCCGGCCCTGGTAGCCACGCGCCAGGCCCGCGCCCGCCACGTACAGCTCGCCCGGGACGCCCGCCGGCTGCGGCCGGAGCGCGTCATCCAGCACGTACACCTGCACGTTCGCCCACGGGCGGCCAATGGTCAGCCGCTCCGGGTTCGCGCCGCCTTCGGTCAGCGTCGCGCAGACGGTGGCCTCCGTGGGGCCGTAGGCGTTGATCATCAAGCGCCCTTCGCCCCACTTGCGCGCCAGCTCCACGCTCAGCGCCTCGCCGGCGGAGATGACGGTGCGCAGGCCCTCCAGCCCTTCCGTGCCCAGCTGCGCGAGCACGGACGGCGTCAGGGTGACGGCGGTGATGCGCTGCTCCTGGAGTAGCGTGCGCAGCGGTTCGTCCGGCAGCAGCCGGTCGCGCGGCGCGAGCACCAGCGTGGCTCCGGCCACGAGCGTGCCGAACACCTCGCACACGCTCGCGTCGAAGCTGGACGCCGCGTACTGCAGCACGCGGCTGCCCGGCGCGTAGCGGTGCGCGCGGCCCGCCTGCAGGGCCGTGTTCACCAGGCCCTGGTGCTGGAGCAGCGTGCCCTTGGGCCTGCCCGTGGAGCCGGACGTGTAGATGACGTACGCCAGGTTGGCGGAGGTCAGGGTCACGGACGGCGCCGTGGTGGGCAGGGCCTGGAGGACGTCGCGGACGTCATCCAGGTGCAGCCCGACGCGGTCCTCCGCGTGGAGGCCCGGCATGGGCTCGCCGCGCGTCACGAGCACCGTGGCGCCGCTGTCCTCCAGCATGTAGTCGAGCCGGTCGATGGGGTACGCCGGGTCGAGCGGCACGAACGCGCCGCCGGCCTTGAGCACGCCCAGCATGCCGACCACCAGGTCCAGCGAGCGGTCCAGGCAGAGCGCCACGCGCACTTCCGGCGCGACGCCCATCGTGCGCAGGTGGTGCGCCAGCTGGTTCGCCTTCGCGTCCAGCTGCGCGAACGTGAGCGACGTGTCCTCGTAGACGAGCGCCACGGCGTCCGGCGTGGCGCGGGCATGCGCCTCGATGAACGACTGGATGCAGGCCTCGCGCGGGAAGTCCACGCGGGTGTCGTTCCACACGACCAGTTCCTGCCGCGCCTCGTCCTCCGTCATCAGGGGCAGCGCCATCACGCGCTGATCCATGTCCGTGGCGATGCCTTCCAGCATCATCACGAAGTGCTGCACCAGCCGCTCGGCGGTGACGCGGGAGTACAGGTCGGAGTTGTACGCGAGCCGGCCCAGGAAGCCCTCGGACGCGTCCGCCAGCGACAGGGACATGTCGAACTTCGCCGTGCGCGCTTCCGCTTCGAACGTCTTCAGCGTGAGGCCGGCCACGGACACCTGGCCGGACAGCTCCTCCGCCTGGAGCACGAACATGGCCTGGAAGAGCGGCGAGCGGCTGGTGTCGCGCACCGGGTGCAGCTCCTCCACCAGCTTCTCGAACGGCACCTCCTGGTGGACGTGCGCGGAAAGCACCGTGTCACGCACCTGGGTCAGCAGGTCGCGGAAGGACGGGTTGCCGTCCAGCTTCGCGCGCAGCACCAGCGTGTTGACGAAGAAGCCGATGATGCCCTCGGTGGACGAGTGCCCACGGCCCGCGGCCGGCGAGCCCACGCTCACGTCGTCCTGGCCCGCGTGGCGCGCCAGGAGCACCTGCCACGCCGCCAGCAGGAACATGAACGGCGTCACGCCCTTCTCACGGCACAGCGCCTTGATCCGCTGCGACAGCGCCTGCGGCACCTGCACCGCCACGCCGCCGCCCGAGTACGTCATCACCGCCGGGCGCGGGAAGTCCGTGGGCAGCTCCAGCGCGGAGGGCGCGCCGGACAGCTGCTGCCGCCAGTACTCCACGTGCTTGCCCATCACGTCGCTGCGCAGCCAGTCGCGCTGCCAGCCGGCGTAATCCGCGTACTGCACCGGCAGCTCCGGCAGGGGCGACGGCTTGTCCTCACGGAAGGCCGCGTAGATGGCGGCGATCTCCCGGACGAGCAGGCTCATGGACCAGCCGTCCGTGATGATGTGGTGCAGCGACAGGAGCAGCACGTGCTCCGTCTGGGACATGCGCAGGATGAGGGCGCGCATGAGCGGGCCCGTGGCCAGCATGAAGCCCCGGTTGGTCTCCGCGTCGGCCAGGCGCTTCGCCTCGGCCTCGCGCTCCGCGTCCGGCAGAGCGGACAGGTCCACGACGTTGAGCGAAGCCGGCGCGGGCGCGTGGATGCGCTGCACGGGCTGGTCGCCTTCCGCGTGGAAGGTGGTGCGCAGCGATTCGTGGCGGCGCACCAGCTCCGTGAAGGTCCGCTCCAGCACGCCCAGGTCCAGCTCACCCTCCAGACGGACGGGCAGCACGATGTTGTAGAACGCGCTGTCCGGCTCCATCTGGTCCAGGAACCACAGACGCTGTTGGGCCAGACCCAGCGGCAGCGAGCCCTCGCGCGGCAGCGGCACGATGGGCGGCGCCTGGAGTCCCTGCTCCGAACGCACGGACTGGTCCACGCGCTGGGCCAGGTCCGCGATGGTGGGCGCTTCGAAGAGCGCGCGCAGCGGCAGCTCCACGCCGAACGCCTCGCGGATGCGCGAGGCGACCTGCGTGGCCAGCAGCGAGTGCCCGCCCAGGTCGAAGAAGTTGTCGCGCACCCCTACCCGCTTCACGTCCAGGATCTCCGTCCAGACCGTGGCGAGCATCTCCTCCGTCGGCGTGCGCGGCGCGGCGAACTCCGCCTCGCTGCGCTCCGTGCGCGAGTCGGACGGCGCGGGCAGCGCCTTGCGGTCCACCTTGCCGGCGGGCGTCATGGGCAGCGCCTCCAGCACCACGAAGGCGGACGGCACCATGTACTCCGGCACCTCGCCCTTCAGGTGACGGCGCAGCTCCGCGACGTCCAGCTCCGTGTCCTCCTGCGCGACGACGTAGGCCACCAGGCGCTTGTCGCCCGGCACGTCCTCGCGCACCACCACCGCCGCCTCACGGATGTCCGTGTGGTGCAGCAGCACGGATTCGACCTCGCCCAGCTCGATGCGGAAGCCGCGCACCTTCACCTGGAAGTCGATGCGGCCCAGGTACTCCAGCTCGCCGTTCGCAAGCCACCGCACGCGGTCACCCGTGCGGTACAGGCGCGCGCCCGGCTCCTGGCTGAACGGATGCGGCACGAACTTCTCCGCCGTCAGGTCCGCCCGGCCCTGGTAGCCGCGCGCCAGCGCCACGCCGCCGATGTACAGCTCACCGGCCACGCCCACGGGCACCGGACGCCGAGACGCGTCCAGCACGTACACCTGCGCGTTCGCCCACGGCCTGCCAATGGTGATGCGCTCCGGGTTCACGCCGCCTTCGGTCAGCGTCGCGCAGACCGTGGCCTCCGTGGGGCCGTAGGCGTTGATCATCAGGCGCCCGGCGCCCCACTTGCGCGCCAGCTCCACGCTCAGCGCTTCACCGGCGGACACGACGCTGCGCAGGCCCTCCAGCCCTTCCGTGCTCAGCTGCGAGAGCACCGACGGGGTCAGGGTGGCGGTGGTGATGCCCTGCTCCTTCAGCAGCGTGCGCAGGGGCTCGTCCGGCATCAGCCGGTCGCGCGGCGCGAGCACCAGCGTGGCGCCCGCGGCCAGGGTGCTGAAGATCTCCCAGACGCTGGCATCGAAGCTGGACGCCGCGTACTGCAACACGCGGCTGCCCGGTCCCACCTGCTTCGCCGCGGCTGCGCGCAGGGCCGTGTTCACCAGGCCCTCGTGCTGGAGCAGCGTGCCCTTGGGACGGCCCGTGGAGCCGGACGTGTAGATGACGTACGCGAGGTTGTGGGCGGACACGCCCGTGCGCGGCGCCTCCTCCGGCATCCGCTCGATGGCGTCCACGTCCATGTCCAGCTGGATGGTCAGGCGGCCGTCGGTGGGCAGCGAGTCCATCAGCGACTCCTGCGTCACCAGCACCGGCGCGCCCGAGTCCGCCAGCATGTAGTCGAGCCGTTCCACCGGGTACGACGGATCCAACGGGATGAACGCGCCGCCGGCCTTGAGGATGCCGAGCATGCCCACCACGAGCTCCAGCGAGCGCTCCAGGCAGAGCGCCACGCGCACTTCGCGTCCGACGTACCGGCGGCGCAGGTGGTGCGCCAGCTGGTTCGCCTTCACGTCCAGCTCCGCGTACGTGAGCGACTGGTCCTCGTACACGAGCGCCACCGCGTCCGGCGTGGCCTCCGCGTGCGCTTCGATGAGCGAGTGGATGGTCGCCTCGCGCGGCAGCTCCGCGCGGACGCTGTTCCAGCCCACCAGCACCTGGTGCCGCTCCTCGGCGGACAGCAGGGGCAGCTCGCCCACGGGCGCCTCGGGCTTCGCGACGATGCCGGAGAGCAGCACGTGCAGGCGCGCCATCATCCGCTCCGCGGTCGCGCGGGCGAACAGGTCGGAGTTGTACTCCAGGCGGCCCACGAAGCCGTCCGCCGCGTCCAGCATGGACAGGGCCAGGTCGAACTTCGCGGTGCGCGCCTCCGCCTCGTAGGCGCTCAGGGTGAGGCCCGGCACGGACAGCTTCGCCGCCAGCTCCTGGTGCAGCACGAACCACACCTGGAAGAGCGGAGAGCGGCTGGTGTCGCGCACCGGCTGCAGCTCCTCCACCAGCTTCTCGAAGGGCACTTCCTGGTGCGCGTGCGCGCCCAGCACCGACTCCCGCACCCGCGCGAGCACCTGGCGGAACGAGGGGTCCCCTTCCAGCCGCGTGCGCAGCACGAGCGTGTTGATGAAGAAGCCGATGAGGCCTTCGGTCTCCATGCGGCCACGGCCGGCCACGGGCGAACCCACCGTGACGTCGTCCTGGCCCGCGTGGCGCGCCAGCAGCACCTGCCACGCGGTGAGCAGCAGCATGTACGGCGTGACGCCTTCCTTCAGCGCCAGCGCGCGCAGCGCATCCGACAGCTCGCGCGGCAGCGTGAAGGGCAGCGTCTCACCGCGGTACGTCTGGACCGCCGGGCGCGGGAAGTCCGTGGGCAGCTCCAGCGCGGAGGGCGCGCCGGACAGCTGCTGCTTCCAGTAACCGACCTGCTTCTTCAGCACGTCGCCCTGGAGCCAGCCGCGCTGCCAGCTCGAGTAGTCCGCGTACTGCACCGGCAGCTCCGGCAGGGGCGACGGCCTACCCTGGCGGAAGGCCTCGTAGAGCGCGGCCACTTCGCGCACGAGCACGCCGCGCGACCAGCCGTCGGACACGATGTGGTGCACCGTGAGCAGCAGCATGTGGCGCACGTCGGAGATGCGCACCAGCGTGGCGCGCAGCAGCGGGCCCGTGGCCAGGTTGAACGGCCTGCCGGCGTCTTCATCCGCCAGACGCTGGGCCTTGGCTTCACGCTCGGCCTCCGGCAGGTGCGTGAGGTCCACGAGCGGCAGCGGCACGGGGGCCGCCGGGTGGACGACCTGCACCGGGTTGCCACCCTCCGCGCGGAAGGTGGTGCGCAGGACTTCGTGCCGGCGCACCAGCTCCGTGAAGGCCTGCTCCAGCGGAGCGACCTCCAGCGTGCCGTCCAGCATCACCGGCGCGGCGATGTTGTAGAACGCGCTGTCCGGCTCCAGCTGGTCCAGGAACCACAGGCGCTGCTGCGCGAACGACAGCGGCAGCGTCTGGTCGCGAGACAGCGGCACGATGGCCGGCGCCTCCAGGCCGAAGCCCTGGCGGACGGCCTCGTCCACTCGGGCCGACAGCGTCTCCACCGTCGTCGCCTCGAAGAGCGCGCGCAGGGGCAGCTCCACGCGGAACGCACTCCGGATGCGGGAGATCATCTGCGTCGCCAGCAGCGAGTGGCCGCCGAGCGCGAAGAAGTCGTCCTTCACACCCACGCGCTCCACGCCGAGCAGCTTGGACCACAGGCCCGCGATCAGCTCCTCGGTGGGAGTGCGCGGGGCCACGTGGGCGCGGCCGGCTTCGGTCTCCTTCTCCGGCGCGGGCAGCGCGCGGCGGTCCACCTTGCCGTTGGGCGTGAGGGGCAGCGCGGCCAGCATGACGAACGCGGACGGGACCATGTAGTCCGGCAGCCGCGACTTCAGGCCCTGGCGCAGCGCCCCGGCCTCCAGCGTGTGGCCGGGCACCGCGACGACGTAGGCCACCAGGCGCTTGTCGCCCGGCACGTCCTCGCGCGCCAGCACGACGACCTCCGCCACGCCGGGCAGGCCGCTCATCGCGGCTTCAATCTCCGGCAGCTCGATGCGGAAGCCGCGCACCTTCACCTGGAAGTCGACGCGGCCCAGGAACTCCAGCGCGCCGTCCGGCAGGTACCGGACACGGTCGCCCGTGCGGTACACGCGCGCGCCCGGCTCCGCGTGGAACGGATCCGCGAGGAAGCGCTCCATCGTCAGGTCCGGCCGGCCCAGGTAGCCACGGGCCACGCCCGCGCCGCCGATGAAGAGCTCACCGGGCACGCCCACGGGGACGGGCTGCAGCGCCGCGTCCAGCACGTACATGCGCGCGTTGGGCAGCGGACGGCCCAGCGGCACGGAGGCCGTGGCCGACAGCTGCGTGCCGCGCTCCACCTTCCACGTCAGCACACCGACCGTCGTCTCCGTGGGGCCGTAGTGGTTGAAGACCTCCAGGCCGGGCACCAGCGCGTGCACGCGCGCCACGAGCGCCGGATCGGACGCTTCGCCACCCAGCACCAGCCGCTTGCGAGGCAGGACGCGCTCGGGCGACGGCGACGACAGGAGCGCCGTCAGGTGCGAGGGGACGATCTTCAGGCAGTCCACCGCGTGGCGCTGGAAGTAGTCGCCCAGCGCGGCCGGGTCGGACGCGCGGTCGCGGGAGATGAGGTGCAGCGTGCCGCCGCCGCTCAGCGTCGGGAAGACGGCGGTGTGGCCCAGGTCCGCGGCCAGCGTGGACACGGACGCGAAGCTCGCCGCGGGCGGCAGCTCCAGCCGGAGCGTCACGCCCTCCACGTAGTGGTTGAGCTGACGGTGCTCGATGGCCACGCCCTTGGGCCGGCCCGTGGAGCCGGACGTGAAGATGACGTAGGCCAGCGAGCTCGCGTCGCCTGGCCGCGCCGGGTTGTCCTCACGCTCGCGAGCAAGCATCGCGGCGTCGGAGTCCAGGCACACGTGTCCCTGGACCGCGTCCGCCACGTTCGCGGCGAGCGAGGCCTGGGTCACGACGAGCGAAGCCGACGCGTCCTCCAGCACCGTGCGCAGGCGCTCCGGCGGATGCGACGGATCCAGCGGCACGTACGCGCCGCCGGCCTTGAGGATGCCCATCATGCCGACGATGGCGTCCGGGGTGCGCTCGGTGAGCAGGCCCACGCGCGCATCCGGGCCCACGCCGCGCGCGCGCAGCCAGTGCGCCAGCTGGTTGGCCCGGCGGTTCAGCTCGCCGTAGGTGAGCTGGCCGTCGTCGCAGACCACCGCCACTGCGTCCGGCGTGCGGGCCGCGTGGATGGCGAAGCGCTCGTGCACGCAGGTGTCGCTCGCGGGCTGGGCGTTCGTGGCGTTCCACTCCACCAGCAGATTCTGGCGCTCCACGTCCGGCAGCAGCCGCGCGTGCTCGTGGCGTGCGTGCGGGTTGGCGGCCATCGCTTCGAGGGCGCGGAAGTAGTAGCCCGCCAGCGCCTCCGTCTGGTCCGCGTCACGCTGCGTGCCGTTGGTGCGCAGCACGAGCATCAGCGCGCCGGTGTCCGGGCGCTGGAGGAACAGCGTGCTGAGGGGAAGCTCCATCCACGCGGTGGACGGGGTCTCTTCCAGCAGGCGCACGCCTTCGAGCTGCGACAGGCCTCCGGCCACGTGGAAGTGGACGAAGTTGAAGATGGTCTCGAACAGCCGCTGGCCCCCCAGCTGCTGCTGCAACCGGCCCATGGGGTAGCGGCGGTGCGGCCAGATGTCGCCGTCCGCCTTGGACACCTGGCGCACCAGGTCCAGCCACGAGCCGTCCTCCAGCGTCACCGGGAACGGGATGCTGTTGAGGAACAGGCCCACCATGCGCTCACTGTCGGCCGTCTCCGGACGGCCGTTGGAGACCACGCCCGTCACCACCGAGCGCTGTCCCTCCATGAGAGCGCGCACGCGCAGGTGCGCCGCCAGCAGCACGGTCTTCAGCGGCACGTTGGCCGCCTGCGCCACGCGCTGCAGGCCTTCCTGGAGCGCGGCGGGCACGTCCACCTGCCGCATGCTCAGCACCGGCTCCTGGCCCGCGGGCAGCGGCGCGCGAGGTGCCGGACGGCCCACTTCCGCGAGGCGCGACTTCCAGAACCGCTCGCCCTCACCGGAGGTGAGCGACTGGTGCTCCAGCGCGACGAACTGGCGGTAGGTGACGGCCAGCGGCGCCGCCTCCGGGGCCGGCGTGCCGCGCAGCAGGTTCACGTAGCCGCGGAACAGCTCCGACAGCAGCGTCGCGAGGCTCCAACCATCCAGGATGGCGTGGTGGAAGATGAGCGAGAACTGGAGCGTCTTCTCCGTGCGCCGGTAGATCGCGAAGCGCAGCAGCGGCGCGCGGCTCCAGTCGAACGGACGGCAGCGGTCCTCTTCCACGAGCCTGCGCAGCAGCGCGTCCTGCTCGGCGGCAGGGACGTGGCGCACGTCGTGGAGCTCCAGCGGCACCTGGGCCTCGCGGTGCACGAACTGCAACGGCTGCTCGTAACCGGTGAGGTCGAACGACGTGCGCAGGATGGCGTGGCGGCGGGCCAGGTCGGCCAGCAGCTGGCGCATCTTCGCCTCATCCAGCGCCATCTCCAGGTGGTAGCTGGTGGCGTCGTGGTACATGCCGGACGCCTGGTCCAGCTCGCTCTGGAAGAGCATGCCGGCCTGGAGCACGGCCACCGGGTACGCGTCCTCCACGTCGGAGGGCAGGCGCGCGCGGTCCGCGTCGGACAGCAGGCTGAACGGCTCCGAGCCCGGGACGGCCTGCGCCGCCGCCTTCGACGGCGCCGCGTGCACCAGGTTCCCCAGCGCGCGGATGGTGGGCTGGCGCAGCAGCTCCACCATGGGCAGATCCAGCCCGCGCTCACGCAGCTTCGCGATGAGCTGGATGCTGCGGATGGAGTCACCGCCCAGGTCGTAGAAGCTGTCGTCGATACCGACGCGCTCCACGCCCAGCACCTCAGCCCAGACCTCGCACAGCGCGGTCTCTTCCGGCGTGCGGGGCGCGGCGAACGCGGTGGACATCTGCGGACGCTCGCTGCCGGGCACGGGCAGCGCGCGGCGGTCCACCTTGCCGTTGGGCGTGAGGGGCAGCGCGTCCAGCGCCATGAGTGCCGTGGGCACCATGTACGCGGGCAGCTTGTCGTGGAGGAACGAACGCATCGTGTCCACGCCCAGCGGCTCCGCGCCCTCCTCCGTGACGACGTAGGCCACCAGGGCCTTCTCGCCCGCGACCTCCTGCACGGCGACGGTGACGTCGAGCACGGACGGGTGTCCGCGCAGCGCCGTTTCAATCTCTCCCGGCTCGATGCGGAAGCCGCGCACCTTCACCTGCTGGTCGATGCGGCCCAGGAACTCCAGCGAGCCATCCGCGCGGAAGCGGACCTGGTCGCCGGTGCGGTACAGGCGCGCGCCCGGCACGGTGCTGAAGGGATCCGGGATGAACTTCTCCGCCGTCAGCTCCGGCTGGTTCAGGTAGCCGTGCGCCAGGCCGTCGCCGCCCGCGAACAGCTCGCCGGGGGCGCCCAGGGGCACAGGCTCCAGGGACGCGTTGAGGACGTGCACGCGCGTGCCGTTGATGGGCCGGCCGATGGGCACGGAGATGCCCAGCGCGCTCGCGTTCTCCACCGGGTAGCACGCGGTGAACGTCGTGTTCTCCGTGGGGCCGTAGCCGTTGATGACGCGGCAGCCCGGCAGCTGCTCCATCACGCGCAGCACGTGCGCGGGGGACAGCACGTCACCACCCGCCAGCAGCTGGCGCACGGGACGCAGGCCGTCCAGGTTGCCGTCCACCATCTGGTGGAAGAGGCCGGCGGTGAGCCACAGCGTGCTCACGCCCTCGCGAGCGATGACCTGACCCAGTTCGTCCAGGGTGGGCGCGCGCGGCGGGAACACGGCGAGCTTCGCGCCGTTGAGCATCGCGCCCCACAGCTCGAAGGTGGACGCGTCGAACGCGAGCGGCGCCAGCTGGAGGAAGACCTCCTTGGACGACAGGCTCACCCACTCCGGTCCGCACACCAGGCGCACGACGGCGCGATGGGGCACGGACACGCCCTTGGGCCGGCCCGTGGAGCCGGAGGTGTAGAGGACGTACAGCTCGTCCTCGCCGCTCGGCGCGGTGTCGAGGTTGGTGTCCGGACGCTTCGCGAGCGCGGCCGCGTCGTCATCCAGGCAGATCACCTGGAGCCACTGCGCGGGCAGCTCGTCCGCGATGGCGGAGACGCTGACCAGCGCGGACAGGCCCGCGTCCTCGATGAGCATCGAAATGCGTTCGGTGGGGAAGCTGGGGTCGAGCGGCACGTACGCGCCGCCCGCCTTCGCGATGCCCAGCACCGCGACGACGAGATCCAGCGAACGCTCCAGGGACACACCCACGCGCTTGCCGGGCCTGACGCCCAGGGCACGCAGGTGGTGCGCGAGCTGGTTGGCGCGCGCGTTGAGCTGCGCGGCGGTCAGCGTCTCACCCTCGAAGCTCACGGCGACCGCGTCCGGGGCGCGGGCGGCCTGCGCCTCGAAGACGCGCGACACGGGCTGACCGTGCGGGTACGTCCTCGGGCGGTCGTTCCACGCGGCCAGCGTGCCGCGCTCATCCGGCGTGAGCAGCGGCAGCATGCCGATGCGGCGCTCCGGGTCGTCCACGACGGCGCGCAGCAACGACTCGAAGTGGGCGAACAGGCGCTCCACCGACGCGCGGTCGAGCACGTCCGTGTTGTGCTCCACCGTGACGGTGAGCCCGCCCTGCCACGGGAAGACGACGACGAGCAGGTCCCACTTGGCGGTGCCGTTCGTCTCCGCGTCCAGGAGGCTCAGCTCCAGGCCCGGGAGCTGGAGCGGCGGCAGCGGCGCGTTCTCCAGCACGAACTTCACGTTGAAGAGCTGACCACCCGGCTCGCGCGGCGGTTTGAGCGCCTGCACCAGCGTGCCGAAGGGCAGGTCCTGGTGCTCGTAGGCGTCCAGGGTCCCCTTGCGCACGCGCTCCAGCAGCGCGCGGAAGGACAGGTCGCCCGACACCTGCGTGCGCAGGACGAGCTGGTTGGTGAAGAAGCCGACCAGCGACTCCAGCTCCTCACGGGCGCGGTTCGCGATGTCCGTGCCCACGACGATGTCGTCCTGACCCGTGCGGCGGTGCAGGAGCGCGTCGAACGCGGCGAGCAGCACCATGAACAGCGTGGCGCCCTCCCCTCGTCCCAGCGCCTCGATGCGGGACGTGAGCTCCGGAGACAGGTGGAAGCGGCGGCTGTCACCGTGGAAGCGGTCGCCCGCGGGGCGCGGCGCGTCCGTGCGCAGCGCGATGCGGGGCGCTCCGGCCAGCTGCTTCTTCCACCAGGAGATCTGCTGCTCCAGCACGTCGCCGCTCAGCCAGTTGCGATGCCAGAGCGTGTAGTCCGCGTACTGCACGGGCAACGCGGGCAGCGGCGAGGCCTCTCCGCGCGAGAACGCGGTGTAGAGCGCCTGGAGTTCGTGCATGAACACGCCCACGGCCCAGCCATCCACCACGATGTGGTGCATGGCGAGGCACAGCACGTGCTCACGCGCGCTCAGCTTCAGGAGCTGGGCGCGCAGGAGCGGGCCCTGCACCAGATCGAACGGCCGGGCGGCCTCCGCGTTCAGGTGCTTGCGGGCCTCGGCCTCCGCCTGGTCGGCGGGCAGCGAGGACAGGTCCACCACCGGCAGCACGAACGGCTTCGCCGGCAGGACGACCTGCACGGGAGCACCGGACGCGTCCTGCTGGAAGACGGTGCGCAGCGCCTCGTGGCGCCGGACGATCTCCTCCAGGCCGCGGCGGAGCACTTCGACGTCCAGGTCGCCGCTCAGGCGGGCCGCGCTGGGCACGTTGTAGATGGGCGTGCCCGGCGTGAGCTGCTCGAAGAGCCAGAGGCGCTCCTGGTCGAACGACAGCGGCAGCGAGCCCTCGCGCGACGCGGGCTTGAGCGGCGGCGTCTTGAACTTCCGCTCGGCGCCGGTGGCCTCGTCCACGCGGGCGGCCAGGGCGGCCACCGTGGGGGACTCGAAGAGCGCGCGCAGGGGCAGCTCCACCTGGAACTCGCCGCGCAGGCGCGACACCAGCTGCGTGGCCATCAGCGAGTGGCCACCCAACTCGAAGAACGAATCCTCCGCGCCCACGCGCTCCACGGTGAGCACGCGCGCGAAGAGCGCCGCCACGCGGGCCTCCGTCGTCGTGCGCGGGGCCACGTAGGCGTCCGGACGCGTGAGCGCGCCCGTGGGGGCCGGCAGGGCCTTGCGGTCCACCTTGCCGGCGGGCGTCATCGGCAGCACGTCCAGCACGACGAAGGCCGACGGCACCATGTACTCCGGCACGCCGTCCTTCAGGTGCTTGCGCAGCGAGGCCGCGTCCACCGTCCGGCCCGGCTGCGACACGACGTAGCCGACCAGCCGCTTGTCGCCCGGCACGTCCTCGCGCACCACCACCGCCGCCTCACGCACGTCCGCGTGGCGCAGCAGCACGGCCTCGATTTCGCCCAGCTCGATGCGGAAGCCGCGCACCTTCACCTGGTGGTCGATGCGGCCCAGGTATTCGATCTCGCCATCCGCCAGCCAGCGCACGCGGTCGCCGGTGCGGTACAGCCGCGCGCCGGGCTCGTCGCTGAACGGGTTGGGGACGAACTTCTCCGCCGTCATGTCCGGCCGGCCCTGGTAGCCGCGCGCGAGGCCTTCACCGGCAACGTACAGCTCACCGGCCACGCCCACGGGCACCGGGTGGTGCAGGGCATCCAGCACGTACACGCGCACGTTCGCCAGCGGCTTGCCGATGGTCAGGCGATCCGCGCGGACTCCGCCGTGCGTGAGGGTCGCGCAGACCGTGGTCTCGGTGGGGCCGTACGCGTTGATCAGCGTCCTCCCCTGCCCCCACTTGCGCGCCATCTCCACGCTCAGCGCCTCACCAGCGGAGACGATGGTGGACAGGCCTTCCAATCCGTCCGTGCTCAGCTGCGCGAGCACCGACGGCGTCAGCGTCACGGTGCTGATGCGCTGCGACTGGAGCAGCGTGCGCAGCGGCTCATCCGGCAGCAGCCGGTCGCGCGCCGCGAGCACCAGCGTGGCCCCGGACACGAGCGTGCTGAACACCTCCCACACGCTGGCGTCGAAGCTGGACGCCGCGTACTGCAACACGCGGCGGCCCGTGCCCAGGCCCTTCGCCGCGGCGGCCTGCCGGGCGGTGTTGTTGAGGCCCCGGTGCGGCAGCAGCGTGCCCTTGGGGCGGCCCGTGGAGCCGGACGTGTAGATGACGTACGCCAGGGTGTCGGCGTTGGCGCGGGAGGCCGGAGCGGACTCCGGCAGCGACCGGAGGTGCGCCGCCTCCACGTCCATGCGCACGACGCGCAGGCCGTCGGTGGGCAGCTGCTGGCTCAGCGAGTCCTGAGTCACCAGCACGGGCGCGCCGCTGTCCTCCAGCATGAAGGACAGGCGCTCACGCGGGTAGGACGGATCCAGCGGCACGAAGGCGCCACCGGCCTTCTGGATGCCGAGCATCGCCACGGCCAGGTCCAGCGAACGCTCCACGCAGAGCGCCACGCGCACCTCGGGCCCGACGCCCAGCGTGCGCAGGTGGTGCGCCAGCTGGTTCGCCCGCGCGTCCAGCTGCGCGTACGTGAGCGAGGCGTCCTCGAACACCAGCGCCTGCGAGTCCGGCGCGCGACGCACCTGGGCCTCGAAGAGCACCGGGAACGTCACGTCGCCCGTGACCTCGCCGTGCGTGTCGTTCCACGCCACCAGCACCTGGTGACGCTCCTGCGGTCCCATCAGCGCGAGCTGGGACAGCTTCGCCATGGGCCGCACCGCCACGGACTCCAGCAGCACCCGCAGGTGCTCCGTCATCCGCCGCGCCGTCGAGGCGGCGAAGAGGTCCGTGTTGTACTCCAGCGTTCCTTCCAGCCCGCCCGCCGTCTCCGTCAGCGACAGCGTGAGGTCGAACTTCGCCGACTTCGACTCCACGTCGTACGGCGACAGCTCCACGCCCGACAGCTTCAGGTGCGGCAGCACGTCCTGCTGCAGCGCGAACATCACCTGGAACAGCGGCGCATGGCTCAGGCTGCGCTGCGGCTGCAGTTCCTCCACCAGCTTCTCGAACGGGACGTCCTGGTGCGCGTACGCGCCCAGCGTCGTCTCGCGCACCTGCTTGAGGATCTGCTGGAAGCTCGGGTTACCGGCCAGCTTCGTGCGCAGCACCAGCGTGTTGACGAAGAAGCCGATGAGGCCTTCCGTCTCCGCCTGTGTCCGGCCCGCGATGGGCGAGCCCACGCTCACGTCATCCTGGCCACTGTAACGGGACAGGAGCACCTGGAACGCGGCCAGCAGCAGCTGGTACGGCGTGACGCCTTCCTGCTTCGCCAGCGCATTGAGCGTGCGGCTCAGGTCCGCGCCCAGCTTCACCGGCACCGTCGCGCCGCGGTACGTCTGCACCGCGGGACGCGCGAAGTCCGTCGGCAGCTCCAGGACGGCAGGCGCTCCGGCCAGCTGCTGCTTCCAGTAGCCGACCTGCTTCTCCAGCACTCCGCCCAGCAGCCACTCCCGCTGCCACTGCGCGAAGTCCGCGTACTGCACCGCCAGCTCCGGCAGCGGAGACTTCTGGTCGAGGACCTGGGCCTCGTAGAGCGCGGCGACCTCGCGCACGAGGACACCCAGCGACCAACCGTCGGAGACGATGTGGTGCATCGTCACCAGCAGCACGTGCTTCGCCTCGCCCAGCTTCAGCAGCTTCGCGCGGAAGAGCGGACCCGTGCCCAGATCGAACGGGCGCGCGGCTTCTTCCTCCGCCTGCCGCCGCGCTTCCGAGTCCTGTGCACCGGAGAGGTCCACCACCGGCAGCTCGAAGGCCTTCGCCGGGTGGATGACCTGCACGGCCTGACCGTTCTCCTCGCGGAAGGTCGTGCGCAGCGACTCATGCCGGCGGACGATCTCTTCCAGGGCCCGCCGCATGGCTTCCACATGCAGCGTGCCCTCCAGCTTCACGCCGCCCGCCACGTTGTAGAAGGCGCTGCCCTGCTCCAGCTGGTCCAGGAACCACAGACGCTGCTGCGCGAACGACAGCGGCTCCGTGGCGCTCCGGGGCCGAGCCACGATCGCCGGGGCCTTGGACGTGGCACGGGCCGTGTCCACGAACGCCGCGAGCGAAGCCACTGTGCTCAGTTCGAAGAGCGAACGCAGCGGCACTTCGGCGCCAAAGGTCGCGCGCAGCCGGGAGACCAGCTGCATCGCCAGCAGCGAGTGTCCACCCAGCTCGAAGAACGAATCCTCCGCGCCCACGCGCTCCACGCGCAGCAGCTGCGCGAAGAGCGTGGCCACCTGCTCCTCCGTCGCCGTGCGCGGCGCCACGTACTGGCCCTGCGACGACTGGGCCTCCGGCACCGGCAGCGCCTTGCGGTCCACCTTGCCGTTCGGATTGAGCGGCAGCGCGTTCAGCACCACGAACGCCGACGGCACCATGAACTCCGGCAGCCGCGCCTTCAGGCCCTTGCGCAGCTCCGCCACGTCCAGCGACGCGCCCGCGACGTACGCCACCAGGCGCTTGTCGCCGGGCACGTCCTCGCGCACCACCACCACGGACTCGCGCACACCGGGCTGCTTGGACAGCACCGACTCCACTTCACCCAGCTCGATGCGGAAGCCACGCACCTTCACCTGGAAGTCGATGCGCCCCAGGTACTCCAGCTCGCCGTTCGGCAACCACCGCACGCGGTCGCCCGTGCGGTACATCCGCGCGCCGGGCTCTTCGCTGAAGGGATTGGGGAGGTACTTCTCCGCCGTCAGCGACGGCTTGGCCAGGTAGCCTCGCGAGAGGCCCGCGCCCGCGATGTACAGCTCGCCCGGCACGCCCTGCGGCACCGGACGCAGCCACGCGTCCAGCACGTACCCTCGCGAGCCCGTCAGCAGACGGCCCACAGTCGGCTCCCGCGTCGCGCCCTTCTCCACGCGCAGGTACGTCGAATACGTCGTGTCTTCCGTCGGGCCGTAGAAGTTGTAGACGGCCTCCACGTTCTTCAGTCCGTACGCCGCCTGCGCCAGCCGGTTCAGCAGCGGCTCGCCCGCGAGGTTCACCGTCCGCACGGTCTCCGGCACGCCCCCGCTGCGCAGCAGCTCCGCCATCGCGGAGGGCACCGTGTTCACCAGCGTCACGCGGCCCGCGTCCTTCATCGTCGGCAATGCCAGCGCGTTCTCCGCGACGATGACCGAGCCACCGACGCTCAGCGGCGCGAAGACCTCGAACACCGAGATGTCGAAGTTCAGCGACGTCGACGCCAACATGCCCGACAGCTGCTCCGGCGTGAAGAACGCCGTCGCCCAGCGCAGGAAGGCCACCACGCTGCGCTGCTCGATCGCCACGCCCTTCGGACGGCCCGTGGAGCCCGACGTGTAGAGCACGTACGCCAGGTTCCCCAGGCTCGTGCGCGCATCGACGGGCGACACAGGATTCTTGGAGATGGTCTCCCAATCCGTATCCAGGCACACGTTGCGCGCCGAGTGCGCAGGCAGCGTGCCCAGCAGCTTCTGCTGCGTCAGCACCACGGGCGCCTGCGCGTCCTCCAGCATCCAGCCCAGGCGATCCCGCGGGTACGCCGGATCCAGCGGCACGTACGCGCCACCGGCCTTCAGCACGCCCAGCAGCGCCACGACCATGCGCGCCGAACGCTGCAGGCTCACGCCCACCAGCGTGTCCGGCCCGATGCCCAGGCCACGCAGGTGGTGCGCCAGCTGGTTCGCCTGCGCCTCCAGCTGCGCGTACGTCAGCACCTGCCCGTCGAAGCAGACGGCCGGCGCGTCCGGCGTACGAGCCGCCTGCGCCTCGAAGAGCGCCTGCATCGTCCCGCTCACCGGAGCCGGCAGGCCCGTCCCCGAGATGTCCTTGAGCAGCGACTGCTTCTCCTGCGCGCTCATCAGCGCCAGGTCGAACACCTTCGCCATGGGCCGCACCACCACGGACTCCAGCAGCACCCGCAGGTGCTCCGTCATCCGCTGCGCGGTCAGCGCCGTGAACAGGTCGGTGTTGTACTCCAGCGTTCCTTCCAGCCCGTTCGCCGTCTCCGTCAGGAAGAGCGTGAGGTCGAACTTCGCCGACTTCGACTCCACGTCGTACGGCGACAGCTCCATGCCCGACAGCTTCAGGTGCGGCAGCACGTCCTGCTGCAGCGCGAACATCACCTGGAACAGCGGCGAGTGGCTGAGGCTGCGCTGCGGCTGCAGCTCCTCCACCAGCTTCTCGAACGGCACGTCCTGGTGCGCGTAGGCGCCGAGCGTCGTCTCACGCACCTGCTTGAGCACCTGCTGGAAGGTCGGGTTGCCCGAGAGCTTCGTGCGCAGCACCAGCGTGTTGACGAAGAAGCCGATGAGGCCTTCCGTCTCCGCCTGCGTCCGGCCCGCGATGGGCGAACCGACCGAGATGTCGTCCTGGCCCGAGTAGCGAGCCAGCAGCACCTGGAACGCGGCCAGGAGCAGCTGGTACGGCGTGACGCCTTCCTGCTTCGCCAGCGCGTTGAGGGTGCGGCTCAGGTCCGCGCCCAGCTTCACCGGCACCGTGGCGCCGCGATACGTCTGCACCGCCGGGCGCGCGAAGTCCGTCTGAAGCTCCAGCAACGCCGGAGCCCCGGAGAGCTGCTGCTTCCAGTAGCCGACCTGCTTCTCCAGCGCTCCGCCCAGCAGCCATTCCCGCTGCCACTGCGCGAAGTCCGCGTACTGCACCGGCAGCTCCGGCAACGGCATGGCGCGGCCCTGCGTGTGCGCCTCGTAGAGCGCGGCCATCTCACGCACGAGGACACCCAGCGACCAACCGTCGGAGACGATGTGGTGCATCGTCACCAGCAGCACGTGCTTCGCCTCGCCCAGCTTGAGCAACTGCGCGCGGAAGAGCGGGCCCGTGCCCAGATCGAACGGGCGCAGGGCCTCCTCGTTGACGCGGCGCTGGGTCTCCGTCTCGCCCGCGGCCGTCAGGTCCACCACGGGCAGGGCCATCCGGCTCGCGGCCTGGATGATCTGCACCGCCTCGCCGTTCTCCTCACGGAACGTCGTGCGCAGGGACTCGTGCCGAGCGACGATCTCCTGGAGCGTCAGGCGCAGGGCCTCCACGTCCAGCGCACCCTCCAGGCGCACCGCGCCCGGGATGTTGTAGAGCGCGCTGCCCTGCTCCAGCCGGTCCAGGAACCACAGGCGCTGCTGCGCGAACGACAGCGGCAGCGAGCCCTCACGAGCCACCCGCTTCAACGGCGGCAGGTTCGCGCCTTCCGCCTGCTGCTTCTTCCCGTCAACGAACGTCGAGAGCGAAGCCACCGTGCTCAGCTCGAAGAGCGAACGCAGCGGGACCTCGACACCGAAGGCGGCGCGCAGGCGGGAGACCAACTGCATCGCCAGCAGCGAGTGGCCGCCCAGCTCGAAGAACGAATCCTCCGCACCGACACGCTCCACGCGCAGCAGCTGCGCGAAGAGCGTCGCCACCTGCTCCTCCGTCGCCGTGCGCGGCGCCACGTACTGGCGCTGCGAAGACTGGCCTTCCGGCACCGGCAGCGCCTTGCGGTCCACCTTCCCGTTGGGCGTCAGCGGCAGCGCGCCCAGCACCACGAACGCCGACGGCACCATGTACTCAGGCAGCCGCGACTTCAGCCCCTTGCGCAGCTCCGCCGTATCCAGCGACGCGCCAGCCACGTACGCCACCAGGCGCTTGTCGCCCGGCACGTCCTCACGCACCACCACCACGGACTCGCGCACGCCGGGCTGGGACGCCAGCGCCGACTCCACCTCGCCCAGCTCGATGCGGAAGCCACGCACCTTCACCTGGAAGTCGATGCGGCCCAGGTATTCCAGGTCACCCGTCGCCAGCCACCTCACGCGGTCGCCCGTGCGGTACATCCGAGCACCCGGCTGCGCCGAGAACGGGTTCGGCACGAAGCGCTCCGCCGTCAGCGACGGCTTCGCCAGGTAGCCGCGAGCGAGGCCCGCGCCCGCCAGGTACAGCTCACCCGGCACGCCCTGCGGCACCGGCCGCAGCCACGCGTCCAGCACGTACGCGCGCGAGCCCGTCAGCGGACGGCCAATCGTCGGCTCCCGCGCGGCGCCCTTCTCCACGCGCGTGTACGTCGAATAGGTCGTGTCTTCCGTCGGGCCGTAGAGGTTGTAGACGCCCTCGACGTTCTTCAGCGCATAGAGGGGCTGCGCCAGCCGGTTCAGCAACGGCTCACCGGCGAGGTTCACCGTGCGCACCGAATCCGGCACGCCCTGGCTGCGCACCAACTCCGCCATCGCGGAGGGCACCGTGTTCACCAGCGTCACGCGGCCCGCGTCCTTCAGCGTCGGCAACGCGAGCGCGTTCTCCGCGACGATGACGGCACCACCGCTGACCAGCGGCGCGAAGACCTCGAACACGGACAGGTCGAAGTTCAGCGACGTCGCCGCCAGCACGCCCGCCAGCTGCTGCTTCGTGAACGCAGCCGTGGCCCAGTGCAGGAAGGCCACCACGCTGCGCTGTTCAATCGCCACGCCCTTCGGACGGCCCGTGGAGCCCGACGTGTACAGCACATACGCCAGGTTCCCCACGCCCGTGCCCGCCACGACAGGCGTGGCCGGCTGACGCGAGATCACGGACCCGTCCGTGTCCACGCACACGGTCTTCGCCGAGTGCTCCGGCAACACGCCCAGCAGCTTCTGCTGCGTCAGCAGCACCGGGGCCTGCGCGTCCTCCAGCATCCAACCCAGGCGCTCACGCGGGTACGCCGGATCCAGCGGCACGTAAGCGCCACCGGCCTTCAGCACGCCCAGCAGCGCCACGACCATGCGCGCGGAACGCTCCAGGCTCACGCCCACCAGCGTGTCCGGCCCGATGCCCAGGCCACGCAGGTGGTGCGCCAGCTGGTTCGCCTGCGCGTCCAGCTGCGCGTACGTCAGCACCTCCCCATCGAAGTGCACCGCGGGCGCGTCCGGCGTGCGCGAAGCCTGCGCCTCGAAGAGCGCCTGCATCGTCCCGCTCACCGGGGCCGGCAGGTCCGTCCCCGAGATGTCCTTCAGCAGCGACTGCTGCTCCTGCGCGCCCATCAGCGGGAGCTCGGACAGCTTCCCGCCCGGGTTCGCGATCAGCGACTCCAGCAGCACCCGCAGGTGCTCCGTCATCCGGCGCGCGGTCGCCGCCGCGAACAGGTCGGTGTTGTACTCCAGCGTCCCTTCCAGCCCGCCCGCCGTCTCCGTCAGGTAGAGCGTCAGGTCGAACTTCGCCGTCTTGGACTCCACGTCGTACGGCGACAGCTCCACGCCCGGCAGGCGGAAGTGCGGCAGCACGTCCTGCTGCAACACGAACATCACCTGGAACAGCGGCGAGTGGCTGAGGCTGCGCTGCGGCTGCACCTCCTCCACCAGCTTCTCGAAGGGCACGTCCTGGTGCGCGTACGCACCCAGCGTCGTCTCCTTCACCTGGGCCAGCAGCGCGCGGAAGCTCGGGTTGCCTTCCAGCTTCGTGCGCAGCACCAGCGTGTTGACGAAGAAGCCGATGAGGCCCTCCGTCTCCGCGCGCGTGCGGCCGGTGATGGGCGAACCCACGCTCACGTCGTCCTGACCGCTGTAGCGCGACAGCAGCACCTGGAACGCCGCCAGCAGCAGCATGTACGGCGTGGCGCCTTCCTGCTTCGCCAGCGCGCCCAGCGCCTTGCTCAGCTCCGCGCCCAGCTTCACGGGCACCGTCGCGCCCCGGTACGTCTGCGCCGCCGGACGCGCGAAGTCCGTCGGCAGCTCCAGCAGCGCGGGCGCTCCGGCCAGGCGCTGCTTCCAGTAGCCGACCTGCTTCTCCAGCACGCCGCCCAGCAGCCACTCCCGCTGCCACTGCGCGAAGTCCGCGTACTGCACGCGCAGCTGCGGCAGCGGCGAGCCCCGGCCCGCGCGGAACGCGTCGTAGAGCGCGGCCACTTCGCGCACGAGCACGCCCATGGACCAGCCGTCGGAGACGATGTGGTGCATCGTCACCAGCAGCACGTGCTTCGCGTCACCCAGCTTGAGCAAACGCGCGCGCACCAGCGGACCCGTGCCCAGGTCGAACGGGCGCACGGCCTCTTCATCCACGCACCGCCGCGCCTCCGCCTCGCGCTGCGTCTCCGGGAAGCCCGTCAGGTCCACCACCGGCAGCTCGAAGGCCTTCGCCGGGTGGATGAGCTGCACCGCCTCGCCGTTCTCCTCGCGGAATGTCGTGCGCAGCGACTCGTGCCGGCGGACGACCTCCTCCAGGCTCTTCCGCAGCGACTCCGCATCCAGCGCGCCGTCCAGCCGCACCGCGCCCGGGATGCTGTAGAGCGCGCTGCCCTGCTCCAGCCGGTCCAGGAACCACAGGCGCTGCTGCGCGAACGACAGCGGCTGCGTCGCTCCACGCGGCCGGGGCGCGAGCACCGCCGCCTTCGGCTCCTGCTTCGCGGCCGTGATGCGCTTCGCCAGCTCCACCAGGCTCGGGCCCTGGAGCAGCAGCTCCATGGGCAGCGCGATCCCCAGCCCCTTCTCCACCGCGTGCGCCAGCTCCACCGCGCTCAGCGAATCCAGGCCGTAGCGCGTGATGGGCTCACGCACGTCCACCGTCTTCGCCGGGACCTTCAGCTGCTCCGCCACGCGCTCCACCAGCCACGTCAGCGTGGCCCGGGCGGCCTCCGGCACGTCCTCACGCACCGGCGCTGAGTCAGGCTCCGGGGACTCGTCCGCGGCTTCCGCCTCCTCGAACCCCGGCTCGCGCCACACCAGCACCGTGCGCAGCTCGTCCGCGATAAACTGCGCCTTGCTCGCGTGCCGCTGGATCTTCCCGCTGGAGGTCTTCGGGATGCTGCCGGGCTCGATCAGCGCCACGGCGTGCACCTGCACCTCGTGGCGCTCGGCGACGCGCTGGCGGATCTCCTTCACCGCGGCTTCCGCCATGTCCACCTGCTTGCGCAGGTTGCCCGCCTTGCGCAGGTCGATCTCCTGCACGATGACCAGGCGCTCCTCGCCCGCGACCTCCAGCGACACCGCCGCCACGCTGCCGGCGCGCAGCGCGGGGTGGCTCTCCTCCACCGTCTGCTCGATGTCCTGCGGGTAGTGGTTGCGGCCGCGGATGATGATCAGGTCCTTGGCCCGGCCGGTGACGTACAGCTCGCCGTCCCGCAGGAAGCCCAGGTCTCCCGTGCGCAGGAACGGCCCTTCGTCCGTGCCCTTCACGCGCGCCTGGAACACCTCCGCCGTCGCCTCCGGCTTGTTCCAGTAGCCCAGCGCCACGCTGGGGCCGCGCACCCAGATCTCACCCACGCCGCCCGGCGCGCACGCCTCGCGCGTCTGGGGATCCACGATGACCACGGGGTGCCCCGGCCGCTCCTCGCCGCAGCCCACCAGCAGGCGCGCCTCCGGCCTGGACGGGTCCACCGGCACCGCCCGGCGCTGCTCCAGCGCCGGCGCATCCAGCGCGTACCGCACCGGCGCGGCGTCCACGCGCCCGCCCGACACCAGCAGCGTCGCCTCCGCCAGGCCGTAGCACGGGAAGAAGAACTCGCGCTTGAAGCCGTGCGGCCCGAAGGCCTGCTCGAAGCGATCCAGCGTCGCCGGACGCACGGGCTCCGCGCCGGTGAACGCCACCTTCCACGAGCTCAGGTCAAACGACTGCCGCTCCTCCGCCGGGATGCGCCGCACGCACAGGTCGAACGCGAAGTTCGGCCCGCCGCTGATGGTGGCCTTGTAGCGGGTGATGGCCTCCAGCCACACGCGCGGGTTCTTCAGCATCGTCAGCGGCGACATCAGCGCCGCGTGGAACGTGGCGTACAGCGGCGTGAGGATGCCGCCGATGAGGCCCATGTCGTGGTACGGCGGCAGCCAGATGACGGCGGAGCTGCTGGGGCCCAGCTCGAACGCGTCCGTGATCAGCGCCAGGTTGTGCGCCAGGTTGCCGTGGCTCAGCATCACGCCCTTGGGCGAGCCCGTGGACCCGGACGTGTACTGGAGGAACGCCAGCGTGGACGCGTCCACCTCGGGCGGCGTCCACTCCGCCTCCCCACCCGCCGGAATCTCGTCCGTCCCCACCCAGTGCAGCGAGCGCAAGTCCGGCGCCTGCTCGAAGACGAACTCCGTCATGGACAGGATGCCGGACGTGGTGAGCACCACCGTCGCGTTCGCGTCCTGGATGATCGCGCGCAGGCGCGGCAGCGTGCGCTCCAGCCGCATCGGATCCGGCGGATACGCCGGCACCGCGACGAGCCCCGCGTAGAGGCACCCGAAGAAGCCCGCCACGTACTCCAGGCCCGGCGGGTACAGCAGCATCACGCGCTCGCCCGGCTTCGCCACCTTGCGCAGCGCCACCGCGATGCGCCGCGCCCGAGCATCCAATCCCGCGTAGCTCAGCGTTCCGTCTTCCTGCCCCGCGTCATCCAGGAAGGTGTACAGCGGCTGTTCGGACCGCGATTGGGCCCGGGTCCGCAAGATTTCGACGAGGGTGGAATTCGAGGGCGTCAGCTCAGGAGAACGCGACAAGGAAGGACCCATCTGGAAGGCCGGAGCACATGACACGGGCTTCAGTGGGCCGACTTCCTGTGCGGAACGCACCCACAACGTGCGTGGCACAGGCGCCCTTGAAATGTGTCCGGGGGAACAGAACTGGATACGAGAATACCACCAGGACCCGGTTCTACCGAACTTGAACAATTTGCTCGAATCGCTCAAATTCGCCTGTCAGCTCAGCTTCCTGGTCTTCAGCACGCGCCCTGTCCTGCCTTGACTCCGCGACTTCCACGCTCGGAATCGCCTGGAGCTTGAGCAGGGCGTGGGTGCCTCCCCGATCGCCCGAACTCCCATGACCGCTCCCCTGTATCGCCTCGCGGACGCCACCCTCGTTGAACCGCTCGTCCAGGACTTCCAGGCCTGGTGGATGACGGTGGCCCCCATGCCCGCGAGCCTGCATCTGCAGGCCTACCTGCTGCCGCTCATCAAGGCCTACCTGCAGACGCCGGACTTCCACGCGAAGGCGGCGAAGGACCCCGAGCTCAGCGGCAGCTCGTTCGTGGGCATCGCGCCGGAGCGCGCGGAAGAGGTGCGGGCGCTCATGCAGCGGATGACGGCCGCGCAGGAGGACAACATCAAGCTGGCGGAGGCGTTCGACGAGTTCCAGACGCAGCTGCTGGCGGAGGCCAAGGGCCAGTCCCTGGAGCCGCTGTACGCGCGCCTTCCGGAGCCGCTCAAGGGCGTGGTGGAGCTGGTCTACGACTACGTGAACCGCCCGTCGATGCGCGTGCACGAGGGCCTGCTGTACCGCGGCCGCCACTACAAGTCGGACCTCCAGTCCATGCGGCTCCGCCGGCTGAAGGCGGACGCGGAGCGCGACTCGCTGCTCACCACGCCGCGCCTGATGGAGGCGGGGCAGCTGGACTGGAAGGTGCCCTTCCACGACGAGCGCCTGGACAAGCTGTTCAGCCTGGACCTGCAGCCCCAGCCGCTGGAGTGGATCCGCGACGTGCTGGGCGACGCGGTGAAGTCCGACGCGGACCTGATGCCGCTGCTCACGGAGGCGCCGCAGACGCTCCCCGAGACGTGGAACGGGCCGGGCGTGCGCATCCGCTACGTGGGCCACGCGTGCGTGCTGGTGGAGTGGAAGGGCACGTCCATCCTCATCGACGCGGTGGTGCCGGTGCGCCCGGAGAAGGTGGCGGTCCCGCTGGAGCGCATGTCCTTCGCGGACCTGCCCCGCCGCATCGACTACGTGGTCATCACCCACAGCCACCCGGACCACCTGGACATCGAGACGCTGCTGCGGCTGCGCCACCGCATTGGCACGCTGATGGTGCCTCGCTCGAGCGGCGCCCTGGCGGGTGACTACTCGCCCCGGCTGTTGGGCAAGGCGCTCGGCTTCAAGAACGTGCTGGAGCCCTACTTCTACGAGTCCCTGCCCATCCCGGACGGGGAAATCATCGCCGCGCCGTTCATGGGCGAGCACGGCGACGTGGCCCACGCCAAGACGGCGTGGATCATCCGCACCGGCGAGGAGCGGCTGTTCTTCGCGGCCGACTCCATGTGCGTGGACGAGACGACGTACCGCGACCTGCGCAGCACGGTGGGCGACCTGCACACGGTCTTCATGAACACGGAGATCGTCGGCGCGCCGCACACGTGGATGCTGGAGGGCTTCTTCCCCAAGAAGCGCGACCGCAAGCTGGAGAAGAACCGCCGCTGCCGTGGCAGCAACTCCACCGAAGGCCTGCGCCTGTTGGAGCTCGTGGGCGCGAAGCGGCTCTTCAACTACGCCATGGGCCTGGAGCCCTGGATGGAGCACATCATCGGGCCCGCCGCCACGCCGGAGACGCCCCGCATGAAGGAGTCCGACCTGCTCCTCACCACCGCCCGCGAGCGCGGCCTCCAGGCCGAACGTCTCCAGGGCGCGCGCGAGGTCCACCTGAAGAGCTAGAAGCCGGTATGCTCCGGAACATGCGGAATCCCCGGAAAGAAACCCTCGCGTTCATCGCGGTGACGCTGGCGGTGAGCTGGACGATGGGCGTCCTGTTCATCATGGGCGGCGAGACGCGCGAGGACGTGTGGCTGATGCGCTGGATGATGTGCGTGCCCGGCATCGTCGGCCTCGGGTGTTCGTGGTTCTTCCGTCGCGAAGCCCCGTCCGCGGTGGGCTTCGCGTTCCCCGGCTGGAAGTGGTGGTTCCTGGGGCTGGCGCTGCCGCTGGCGTACGGCGCCGTCATCACGCCGCTGGCCTACGCGATCCGGTTCGCCACCGGGGACGCGTCCTTCATCACGTACCAACCGGAGCTGCTCAAGGGCCCGTTCGGAGTGACGGGCCTGGCGACGGTGCCGGTGATGATCCTCCTGTTCTGGGCCATGACGGTGACGTGGTGGCTGGCCGCCGCGTCCGTGCGCTGGCGCTGGGTGGAGAAGCTGGGCGCGAAGCTGCCCGAGCGCTGGCGCTGGCTGCGCTACGGCCTGGCGGCGCTGGTGTGGGCGCCCGTCGTGGGCTTCGGCGTCCCCAGCGAGCTGGGTGAGGAGGTGGGCTGGCGCGGGACGCTGGTGCGCTGGTGGATGCACCGGCCGGCGCTGGCCGCGGCCATCACCATGCCGGTGTGGGCCGCGTTCCACCTGCCCCTCATCTTCTCCAAGGCGCAGCGCGGGCACGTGGGGCAGAACGTGACGTTCCTGCTGTCCATCGCCGTGGCCGCGGTGGTGTTCGCGCAGCTGTACATGGCGTCGCGCTCCATCTGGCCGCCCGCCCTCTTCCACATCAGCTGGAACCTCATCAACCCGCAGCTCTTCGGCAGCGTCTACAACGGCCGGCCGGGGCTCTTCGGCGGTCAGGTCTGGGTCTTCAACGGCGAGGGCGTCTTCGGCCTCTTGCTCCACGGGCTGGTGGCCGTGTGGCTCTTCCGCCACTGGCGCCGGAGCGCCCGGAGCGCGCAGAACGCGGTGATTCCGGAGTCGTCCGCCTCGCCTGCTTGAGAGGCCTTGCGGCCCGGCGAGCGGCGGCTTTTCCGCATGTGACATCCCGGGTGGGGTCCAGTTACTCTGCCGCGCGAGATGACTCCTGCCGTCCGGGCCGACATGGAAGCACGTGCCGACCGCGCCCTGCGGCGGGGGGAGCTGGCGGAGGCGTTCGAGCTCTTCGAGCACCTCCTCGCCGCCTTCCCGAGCGAGCAGGCCCTGGCCCTCAAGGTCGCCCACCTGCGTGACAGCCTCCAGCCGGAGGAGCTGCAGCACCTGAAGAACCGCGTGCGCGAGCCCCAGCACCTCCCGCTGGGCCCCGCCTCCCCCATGCAGGAGGGCGAGCGCCTCTTCACGCTGGGTGACTACGTGGGCGCCGCCGCCGCGTACCGCCGGGCCCTGCAGGAGCGCCCCGGCAACCAGCTGGTGCTGGAGCGGCTGGAGGAGCTGTACCGGATGGCCCGCGAGATGCCCGTGCAGTCCCCCACGGACCGCGCCCTTCCCGCGAAGAAGGAGGACCGGCTCCAGGCCCTCCTGGACCGGCTGGCCTCCCGGCGTCGCCTCAAGCGCGACTGAGGGGCGGCCCCCTGAGTCCTTGCGAGCGCGGATCCGACGTCACAGCTGATTGATGCGTTGCACCCCCCTGGGGTGGCACCTACAATCCGCACCGACGTTGCTGTCATAGTGTCGCCCGTTCCCACTGACACCCGCGTCCCACTTTCCTCGCTCCTATGGCTCGACCTCTTCGACTCGGCGTCCTCACCGGCGGTGGTGATTGCCCGGGACTCAACGCGCTCATCCGGGGCCTCGTGCGACGGGGCGTGCACGAGTTCGGCCATTCGTTCGTGGGCATCGAGAACGGCTACATGGGCCTGGTGGAGCCGGAGCTCGTCCGCCCGCTCGGTGTGGAGGACACGCGCGGCATCCTGCCCAAGGGCGGCACCATCCTGGGCACGTCCAACAAGGCCAACCCGTTCAGCTACGCGGTGCGTGAGGGCGACGGCTGGGTGGAGAAGGACGTGTCGGATCAGGTCGTGCGCCGCTGCGAGGAGTTGCGGCTGGACGGGCTGGTGGCCATTGGCGGGGACGGCACGCTTTCCATCGCGCACCAGCTGGCCGGCAAGGGCCTGAACGTCGTCGGTTGCCCGAAGACCATCGACAACGACCTGTCCGGGACGGACCAGACCTTCGGGTTCGACACCGCGCGGCTCATCGTCACGGAGGCTTTGGACCGGCTGCACTCCACCGCGGAGGCGCATGACCGCGTGATGGTGGTGGAGATCATGGGCCGCCACGCGGGCTTCCTCACGCTGGAGAGCGGCCTCGCCGGCGGCGCGGACCTCATCCTCATCCCGGAGATTCCGTACCGGGTGGAGTCCCTGCTGGAGACGCTGAAGCGCCGGGCCACGCGGCGGCGCAGCTTCTCCATCATCGCCATCTCCGAAGGCGCGTATCCGGAGGGCGGCGCGCTGTCCGTGCTGGCGGAGGCCGCGGACATCCCGGGGCGCGGCGTGGTGCGGCTGGGCGGCTCCGGCAAGGTGTGCGCGGACCTGCTGGCGCGGCACATCGAGGCGGAGATCCGCGTGACGGTGCTGGGCCACCTGCAGCGCGGCGGCAGCCCCAGCGCGGCGGACCGGGTGCTGGCCACGCGCTACGGCTGCAAGGTGCTGGACCTGGTGCGGGACGGCCAGTGGGGCCACATGGTGGCGCTGAGGAACAACGACGTCGTCGCCGTGCCGCTGAGTGAGTCTCGCAAGGAGCGCCGCGTGGACGTCCAGGGAGACCTGGTGCGCTTCGCGCGGAGCATGGGCATCGGGTTCGGGGACTGAGGGGAGAGCGCGCACCGCACGCCATGACGCTCGTCGGCCGCCATATCGGTCGCTATCGCATCCTGGAGGAGCTGGGCTCCGGGGGCATGAGCGTCGTGTACAAGGGCCTGGACACGGCCCTGGACCGCGAGGTCGCGGTGAAGGTGCTGCACCCGCACCTGGCCGGCAAGGACGAGTCGCGCCGCCGCCTGGCGCGCGAGGCCCGCGCGGTGGCGAAGCTGCACCACCCCAACATCCTGGAGGTCTTCGACTTCTCCTCCGCGGAGGCGCACGACGCCTTCATCGTCACGGAGTACATCCGCGGCCGGACGCTCAAGACGTACCTGGATGAAGGCCCGCTGGAGCCGCCGGAGCTGGCGGCGATGATCATCCACGAGCTGGCGGCGGCGCTGGCGCACGCGCACGAGGCGGGCGTCATCCACCGCGACCTGAAGCCGGAGAACGTCATGGTGCGCGAGGACGGGGTCCTCAAGCTCATGGACTTCGGCATCGCGCGGCTTTTGGACATCGAGGACCGGATGACGGTGACGGGCGCGCTGGTGGGCTCGCCCGCGCACATGTCGCCGGAGATCATCGAGGGCCTGGAGGCCGGCCCCGAGGTGGACGTCTTCAGCCTGGGGATCATGTTCTACGCGCTGATGACGGGCCGGCTGCCGTTCACCGCGTCCAACACCACCGCGACGCTCAAGCGCATCCTGGACGGGGCCTACGAGGACCCCCGCCGCCGCGTGCCCACGCTGTCGGACGAGCTGGCGGAGATCTGCGCCACGTGCCTCCAGCGCGACCCGGCGCGGCGCTACCCCAACGCGGGCAAGCTGCGCGACGCGCTGGCGGACGCGCTCGCGGGGCTGGGCTTCTCCCGCGTGGGTGAAGAGCTGATCTCGTTCTTCGCGGATCCGCCGTCGTACCAGCGGCTCGCGCGCCAGCGCATCGTGGCGGCGCTGCTGGAGCGAGGGGAGCGGCAGCTCGCGGAGAAGCGGACGCCGCGCGCGCTGGCGTGCCTCAACCACGTGCTCGCGCTGGACGCGACGAACGAGCGCGCCCTGGGGCTGCTCAAGAGCATCCAGCGTCAGCAGCGGCGGCGCACCTGGCGCAAGCGCGGCATCCGCGCGGGCATTGGGGCGGGCGTGGCGCTGGCCCTGGGGC
>NZ_RAWL01000280.1:0-11471 GCF_003668885.1 Corallococcus sp. AB049A
AGATGTTTATAAGAGACAGGCGCTGTTGTCGTCGGCGCCGCGCCATCCGCGGCGGGTGGTGTGCCTGACGGAGGAGACGACGGAGGTGCTCTACCGCATTGGCGCGGGGGACCTGGTCGTCGGCGTGTCGGGGTTCACGGTGCGGCCTCCGGAGGCGCGCAAGAAGCCCCGGGTCAGCTCGTTCCTGGACGCGAACTTCGAGCGGATCCTGGAGCTGAAGCCGGACCTGGTGCTGGGCTTCAGCGACCTGCAGGCGGACATCGGCCGGGAGCTGTGCAAGCGCGGGGTGCCCGTGTACCTGTTCAACCAGCGCTCGCTCGCGGAGATATTGCAGGCGGTGCGGCTGACCGGGGCGCTGGTGGGCCGCGCGGAAGCAGCGGAGGCGCTGGCGCTGGAGCTGGAGAAGAACCTGGAGCGCCACTCGGACGCGGCGCAGTCGCTGCCGAGGCGGCCGCGCATCTTCTTCGAGGAGTGGCACGAGCCGCTCATCTCCGGCATCCGCTGGTGTTCGGAGCTGGTGGAGGTGGTGGGTGGGGTGGACGTGTGCCAGGAGTCGCGCGCGTCGCAGGGGGCGAAGGGCCGCATCTTCGACCCGGAGGAGGTGGCCCGGCGCGACCCGGAGGGCGTCATCGCCAGCTGGTGCGGACGCAAGGCCAGGCGCGAGAAGATCGCCTCCCGGCCGGGTTGGGCCGGCGTGCGGGCGGTGGTGGATGATCAGCTCTACGAAGTGCGCAGCTCATACATCCTCCAGCCGGGACCGGCGGCGCTGTCGGACGGGGTGGAGCAGCTGGCCCGCATCGTGGCGGCCATCGCGAAGGGGCAGAAGCTGCCCATGGCCCGCCCCGGGGACCTGCGCACCGCGCTGACGTGAGTGGGGCTGGCGGCAGGCCCCGCGCATGACAGGATGCGCGCGTGCCGCTCTCACTGCCCGTCCTGCTGGTCACCGTGCTCGCCGCGATGGGGGGACAGGTCGCCCCTGAAGCCGGAGCAGGCAAGCCCCAGGACGTCGCGCCGGCGGATGCGCCCGTGCGCTCGCCGGACGTCAAACCGTCAGGCGTGTCCAACACGGAGGTCGCCGCGCCGCCGCGCTCGGAGGAGGTCCCGGTGGGGAAGGAGGGCCCGCAGCCGCCGGTGCTCCCCGCCGAGGACGCGAGCACGAAGAACTACGAGGAGGCGCTCATCGCCTGGGGCCTGGGCGAGGTCGAGCGCCAGGTGGAGCCCGAGCCCGAGGGCAAGCAGTTGGAAGAGGTGCTCGTCGCCGCGGAGGAGGTGGTGGCGCCGATGGATCCGTATCCATCGCTGCTCAACATCTTCCACGTCCGCACCCGCGACGAAGTCGTCCGCCAGGAGGTGCTGATTTCTCCGGGGCAGCCGTACTCGGCGACCCTGGTCGCGGAGTCGGTGCGCAACCTGCGCAAGCTGGGCCTGTTCTCCGTCGTGCGCGCGGTGCCGGTGAAGGGCAGCGCACCGGACAAGGTCGCGCTGCTGCTGGTGACCAAGGACCTGTGGTCGCTGCGGCTCAACAACGAGTTCTCCGCCGTGGGCTCGCTGCTGCTCTACCTGCGCCTCCAGGGCACGGAGCAGAACTTCCTGGGGCGCGGCAAGAAGGTGGCGCTGGACTTCATCATGCGCCTGGACACGTTCAGCTTCGGCCAGAGCTACACGGACCGGCGCGTGCTCGGCAGCCGCTGGTCGCTGACGGAGTCCGCCGCGGTGCTGATCAACCGCGACACGGGCCGCGCGGAGGGCTCGCGCGGGAGCCTCGTGGTGAGCCGGCCGCTGTATTCGCTGGCCACGCCGTGGAGCCTGAGCACGTCCGTGGCGTGGAACGTGGAGACCGCGCGGCAGTTCCGGGGCGCGGACATCTGGCAGCTCCCGTTCCCGGACGGCGACCCGGTGCCGTACGTCTACAACGCACGCGAGGTGGCGGCGGGCGCGACGTACACGCGCTCCTACGGGCAGCGCTACAAGTGGAACGTGGGCATGGGAGCGGGGGCGTACCACTACGCCTACGCCGCGCCCGTGGCGTCGCAGCTCAGCGACGCGCAGGCGGACTGGTTCCGGCGCAACTACCTGCCGCGCGCGGAGGACGCGGGGTACACGAACTTCTCCCTGAGCGCCTTCGAGGCCCGCTACGCCGTCCTTCGCAACGTGGACTCGTACACGCTGTCGGAGGACTTCCAGCTGGGGCACTCGGTGCTGGCCACGCTGCGCTACGCGCCGCCGGTGTTCCCGTCCGCCGCGCACTTCGCGGAAGGGGGGCTGTCGCTGCGCTACCGCGTGCACTGGGGGGATGCGCTCACCACCGCGTCCGCGGCCGCGTCCATCCGCCAGCAGTTCAGCGCGCGGACGCCCGGCGCGAAGGAGGGGTGGACGAACCGACGCTGGGCCGCGGAGCTGGTGCAGGTGTCGCCGCGCGTGCTGGGCGGGCGCTTCGTGGCGCGCGGCCTTTTGGACGTGAACATCGACGACCTGTCCGAGCGCGTGAGCCTGCTGGGCGGCAGCAACGGCCTGCGCGGCGCGGCGGTGGATGCGTACTCCGGCAAGCGGCTGTTGCTGGTGAACCTGGAGTACCGCACCGCGCCCGTGGTCGTGCGCACGGTGCACCTGGGTGGGGTGTTCTTCCTGGACTCCGGCAGCGCGTTCAACAAGCGGCCGGAGATGGTGACCACCGTGGGCGTGGGCCTGCGGCTGTTGTTCCCGCAGTTCAACGTGTTCCCGTTCCGCATCGACTTCGGCTACGTGCTCAACGGCGACCGGCCGCCCGTGGGCAGCCGCCTGTCGCTCAGCAGCGGGCAGGTGACGGAGTACCGGCCCTCGTTCCTCGACTCACCCTGACGCGGCTCCGGAGCTTCAGCGCTGCGGGGACACATCCTTGAACTGCACCCCCGTGGCGCCGATGGCTTCCAGCGCGAGCTTGATGTCCTCGGAGACGATGAGCGCGATGAGCCAGCCCCAGGTGCGGAAGACCTTCGCGTCCCCTGCCTTGGCCGGGTCGATGCGCAGCCGATGAACCGCTTGATAGGTGCCGACCCGCTCGGGTCTTCCATCCTCCGGCATCCAGTAGCGAACCTCGCCTGAAGCTGTGTCGTCGATGCACTTCATGACGCGCACGACGTTGACGAGGAAGTACGGGTCCGGGGTGTCATCCAGCGCAACCGGAAACAGCTCCACGTCCCCGGGAGCCAGTCGGGACAGCAACTCCGCGACGCGCTGGGAAACGACGGGGACCGCACCGGCATCCGCGAGCGAGAAGTCGAGCGCTCTTCCCCGCGCGTAGGCCGGAACGCGCAGCGTCCCCTCCACATGCGCGGGACTGCCTTGCATGAACAGCCAGGAGCCGTGGTCCTGGCCCTGGGCATCCACGGGCGTCCCAAGCTCCCATCGGCCGGGGAGTGTTACATCGTCCGTGAGCTTGAAGTACCGAGGCGTCACACGGGCATCCTGCCTCATCCACCACTCCGGGTGACCAGCTTGTTGAGCCAGGAGTTCTCCGTGGTGAGCTCCTTCGCGAGGAGCCTCAGCGCCTCCGTCAGGTCGACCCGGCACTGCTGAATCGTCCGGCATGTGCTGGTCGCGAGCCTCAACCGTTCGAAGACCTCCTCGTGGTACTCCTGCGGATGTGGCCCCCTGTGCCCCGGAACGTGAACCTGGTTCTCAGCGTCATTCAGGGACATGCCCGCCTTGTCGAAGAGTTGTTGGTAGCGTGGCGTCCACGGGCCTCCGTTCGCGGTGGACGTGCTGAACTTGTCGGACGCGATGTGGTGCTTCGGTCCCGGCACGTCCACGGGCCCACCCGCCGCCACCGCGCCCGGCGCCAGCGTGAGGAGGATGTCCCCCGTCGTGGACACCGCGACGGAGTGCACCTCCGCGACCGCTCCCAGCCGGAAGCCTCCTTGGGCCACGCCCACGAGTGAGGCCTGCGCCGAACCGGGCAGCGTGGGCACTTTCGCGGCCAATGTCTCCGCGGTGCTGCCCAGTGCCGCCGTGGCCAGCATGACGAAGGCCCGCGCGGCGTTCTCTCCCATCACCCTGCCGTACTGCTCACCCGCATCCCGGAGTGCATCGAAGGTCGTGGCCTCCGCCACCGCTTCCGCGAGCTGTATCCATCCGTGGATGAGGCTCCACACCGTGTCGACGCCCAGGTAGGCGATGAGCACCGCTGTCATCGTCGCCGCGATGCCCTTGGAAACGGGCTCGGGCAACAGCCACAAGCCCAGGTACAGGGCGCCGGTCGTGACGATCATCGAGAGCACCGCCTCGCGGTCCGTCATTCCCCGCAGCGCGTCCTCCGTTTCGTCCCACACCGAGTCCAACGCGATGGAGAAAGCCAGCGTGCGCTTGCCGTCCTCGTCCAGAGTGGGCCCTCGCTCCAGCAGGTGAAGGCAGTCACCGGAGAGAGCCTTGCGCTTGCACCATCGGCCATACGCCGCTGTCAGCGCTTCAGCTGGAGCCTCGGTGAGCCGGAGGTGTCCTCGTCCTGGCTCCTGCACGGAGATGAGCCCCAGGTGTCCACGCACATGGGCATATGGACGTGATGGGAGGGAAGCAGCCAGCAGCCGCAGAGCCGTTTCCCTCGGATGCATGGAAACAGGCGCGGTGCGTGCGAGGTCCGCGACCGTGGCCACGAAGGCGTCTTCACCCAGCGTCGGGGGCCGGATGTCCCGTTGCGGCGCGTGGACACGGGTGGGGCCTCGGCCCGTGCTGAGCCGCACGATCCGGGACGCCGCGCAGCCTGTTGCCACAAGCAGTATCCACGCGATGACGGCTGCGTGCGCCATCCGGACATTGACAGCCGATCCGCGAGGGCGGTGAGGTCTACCCGGGACGTGGAACTGGGACATGGGGAGCGGAACTCTAGCTTCCGGGCAATGTCAGGGCGGTTCGACGCGCAGCAGTTCCCGGAAGAGAACGTCCGCCACGTCGCGGAACAGCTCCCCGGACGCGAGCAGCCCACCGCAGTGATGCGGCTCGCGCGCGAGCGTCAGCGCCACCGCCTTGCCCAGCACCGCGTCCCAGAAGGGCTCCGAGTCCGGGGGCAGCAGGAACTCACGGATGACGGACTTGGGCCACGGCAGCACGGTGGTGGGGTCCGCGTCGCTCAGGCTGGTGAAGCAGTCCAGGTCCACGTCCAGCAGCACGGCGGACGCGGCCTCCAGCACGTCGCGCACCGCGTCCGTGGGACCGGGATGCAGGAACGCCTCCGCCGCGCGGTCCACGGTCGTCACCGTGACGATGCGGTGCGAGCGGCCGCGCGTGTCCACGTAGGTGTCGCCAGGGAAGGAGCCCCGGGGACGCGTGCGCGCGATGATGAGCGCGTCGCCCACGAGGTTCGCCTCCATCGCCGCGACGATGTGGTCGTAGTTGCGCACGTCCAGGCGCCAGCGCGCGTGTTCGTCCAGCGCACGCAGGCCCGCGGAGCGGTCCGGCATGTCCCCGGGGTGCTCCGGCACGACGATGTCCAGGTGCCGGTCCAGCGTGACGAGCAGGGCAGGGGGCCCCGCGTCGCCCAGGGCACACGCCCACGCGGGCAGCGCGAGCCGATGCGGGTCGAACACATAGGCATCCGTCGGCCCCCGGCCTCCACCCAGGCCCAGCCGCACCACGCCCGCGAGGCGCAGATGGCGCAGGGCGTCGTCATTTTTCGAATTCATTCGGGACGAAATCCCTTCCAGGCTCTGGCGTTGAGGGGGTGTCCATCCTGCCGCGAAAGGAGCCCCGTCCCTCGGGGTTCAATCACGCATGCGTCCATTCGTCACCGTCGCGCTGCTGCTCCTCCTGGGGATGCCCGTCCTGGCCCAGGAGTCATCATCCTTCCTGCGCCAGTACGCGGAGACGGGCCGGTTCATGAACGGGCGCCCCGTGAACGCGCGCATCACCCCGGACGAGAAGTCCGTCCTCTTTCTGCGCACGTCTCCCACGTCCAACGTGCGGATGCTCTACGCGTTCGACGTGGCCAGCGGTCAGACACGGGAACTGCTCACGCCCGAAGCCCTGCTCAAGGGCGCGGAGGAGACGCTGTCCCCCGAGGAGAAGGCTCGCCGCGAGCGCATGCGCGTCAGCGCCCGGGGCTTCACGTCCTACAGCCTCTCCGAGGACGGCACGCAGCTGCTGGTGCCCCTCTCCGGACGGCTCTACGTCGTGGACCGCGCGACGGGAAAGTCCACGGAGCTGAAGACGGGCCCCGGCGTCATCGACCCGCGCCTGTCGCCGGACGGCAAGCAGGTCGCGTACGTCCGTGACAACGACGTCTACCGGGTGGACCTGAAGGCCAACCAGGAGAAGCGCGTCACGCAGGGCGGTACGGCGGACAAGACGCACGGCCTGGCGGAGTTCGTTGCTCAAGAAGAGATGAACCGCTTCTCCGGCTACTGGTGGAGCCCGGACTCGAAGTCCATCGCGTACACGGAGTCCGACACGTCCGGCGTGGAGAAGCTCACCGTCGTGGACGTGATGCACCCGGAGCAGCCCGGCGCGACGTTCCCCTATCCGCGCGCGGGTAAGGCCAACGCCAAGGTTCGCCTGGGCATCACGCCCGTCACGGGCGGCAAGACGGTGTGGGCGCAGTGGGACGCGCGGAAGTACCCGTACCTGGCCACGGTGAAGTGGGACAAGGGCGGGCCGTTGACGTTGCTCGTGCAGAACCGGCTCCAGACGGAGGAGCAGCTGCTCGCGGCGGACCCCGCCACGGGCAGGACGCGCGTGCTCCTCACGGAGAAGGACGCGGCGTGGATCAACCTGCACCAGGAGTTCCCACTGTGGCTGGAGGATGGCTCCGGCTTCCTCTGGTACACCGAGCGCAACGGCGCTTCGGAGGTGGAGCTGCGCAAGGCCAACGGAGAGCTGGATCGCTCCGTGGTGAAGCCGGGCGCTGGATTCCGGAGCCTCACCCAGTATGTGCACGCGGACCGGACGCTTTACTTCAATGGCGACCCGAACCCCACGGAGAGCCACCTGTGGCGCGTGAAGGTCGGTGGACAGCCGGAGCGAGTGGCCACCGGCACGCGGGGCCCCGCGGAGGAGCACGGGTTCGTCTCCAAGAACGGGGGCCTCGTCGTCCTCATCCGGCAGAGCCCCAGGACCCTGCCGCGCACGCTGGTGCTCAAGGGCGACGGCATGCTGGTGGGCGAACTGCCCTCCATCGCCCAGGAGCCTCCCTTCACGCCGGACTTCGAGGTGCGCCAGGTGGGCCCGAAGAAGTTCTGGACCTCGCTGGTGAAGCCGCGCGACTTCAAGCCCGGCCAGAAGCTGCCCGTCATCGTGGACATCTACGGCGGCCCCATCGTCACGGTGGTGCATCAGTCCATGGCCGCGCACCTGCTCGACCAGTGGATGGCGGATCAGGGCTTCCTCGTGGTGCGCGTGGACGGACGCGGCACGCCGCTGCGCACCGCCGAGTGGAACCGTGCGGTGAAGGGCGACTTCGCCACCATCACCCTGGATGATCAGATTGAAGCCGTGCAGGCGCTGGCGAAGCAGGTGCCAGAGATGGACCTCTCCCGTGTGGGCATCTTTGGCTGGAGCTTCGGAGGCTACATGTCCGCGCTCGCCGTGATGAAGCGCCCGGACTTCTTCAAGGCCGGTGTCGCGGGCGCGCCGGTGACGGACTGGCGCGACTACGACACCCACGCCACCGAGCGTTACCTGGGCCTGCCGGAAGACAGCCCCCAGGCCTACGACGTGAGCAGCCTGCTGACGTACGCGAAGAAGGAGGGGCCCATCGGAGCGTTGCTGGTGATTCACGGCACCGCGGACGACAACGTGTACTTCTTCCACGCGCTGAAGCTGTCGGATGCCCTCTTCCGCGCGGGCAAGCCGCACCAGCTGTTGCCCCTGTCCGGCCTGACGCACATGGTGGCGGACCCGCTCGTCACGGAGCGTCAGTACGAGCGCGTCATCGCCCACTTCCGGCAGAACCTGAAGTAGCGGGGGGCCCCGCCCGGCACCTGTCCGCTTCCGGTGGGAATCCGCCCCCGGGCCGGACGTTGAGGGGGCCGCGCGGCGGCCGGAGTGTAGGCTTGCCCGCACCTTCCCGCGAAAGGAGCCCCGCCCCGCGCGGGGATTCAGCTACGCATGCGTCAGGTCCTTACCGCCGCCGCGCTTCTCCTCATGAGCAGCGCACCCTCCATCGCCCAGGAGCGCAAACCCTCCGCCATGGCCCCTTCGCAAAAGCAGCCGGACACCTTCCTGCGCCAGTACGCCGAAACGCGCCGCTTCCAGAGCGGGCGCCCGGTGGGCACGCGCATCACCCCGGACGAGAAGTCCGTCCTCTTCCTGCGCACGTCCCCCACGTCCAACGTGCAGATGCTCTACGCGTTCGACGTGGCCGGCGGTCAGGCGCGGGAGCTGCTCACCCCGGAGGCCCTGCTCAAGGGCGCCGAGGAGACGCTGTCCGCCGAGGAGAAGGCCCGCCGTGAGCGCATGCGCGTCAGCGCCCGGGGCTTCACGTCCTACAGCCTCTCCGAGGACGGCACGCAGCTGCTGGTGCCCCTCTCCGGCCGGCTCTACGTCGTGGACCGCGCGACGGGGAAGTCGACGGAGCTGAAGACGGGCCCGGGCGTCATCGACCCGCGCCTGTCCCCGGACGGCAAGCAGGTGGCGTACGTCCGTGACAACGACGTCTACCGGGTGGACCTGGCCGCCAACCAGGAGAAGCGCGTCACGCAGGGCGGCACGGCGCAGAAGACGCACGGCCTGGCGGAGTTCGTCGCGCAGGAGGAGATGAGCCGCTTCTCCGGCTACTGGTGGAGCCCGGACTCGAAGTCCATCGCGTACACGGAGTCCGACACGTCCGACGTGGAGAAGCTCACCATCGTGGACGTGATGCACCCGGAGAAGGGCGGGGAGATCTTCCCGTACCCGCGCCCCGGCAAGGCCAACGCCAAGGTGCGCCTGGGCGTCACGCCTGTCTCCGGCGGCAAGACGGTGTGGGCGCAGTGGGACGCGCAGAAGTACCCGTACCTGGCCACGGTGAAGTGGGACAAGGGCGGGCCGCTGACCCTCGTCGTGCAGAACCGGCTCCAGACGGAGGAGCAGGTGCTGGCGGTGGACCCCGCCACGGGCAAGACGCGCGTGCTCCTCACGGAGAAGGACAACGCCTGGGTGGAGCTGGCCCAGGACTACCCGCTGTGGCTGGAGGATGGCTCCGGCTTCCTCTGGTACACCGAGCGCAACGGCGGCCCGGAGGTGGAGCTGCGCAAGGCCAGCGGTGAGCTGGACCGCTCCGTGGTGAAGCCGGACGCGGGCTACCGCAACCTGGCGCGCTTCGTTCAAGCGGACAAGACGCTCTTCTTCACCGGCGACCCGAACCCCACGGAGAGCCACCTGTGGCGCGTGAAGGCCGGCGGCGCTCCGGAGAAGGTGGCCACGGGCACCAGCGGTCCCGCCGTGGAGAACGGCCTCGTGTCCAAGAACGGCGGCCTCGTCGTCCTCAACACGCAGGGCCCCAAGGCCATGCCGCGCACCGTGGTGCTCAAGGGCGACGGCACGAAGCTGGGCGAGCTGCCGGAGGTGGCGCAGGAGCCCTCCTTCACGCCGAACTTCGAGGTCCGCCAGGTGGGCCCGAAGAAGTTCTGGACGTCCCTGGTGAAGCCGCGCGACTTCAAGCCCGGCCAGAAGCTGCCCGTCATCGTGGAGGTCTACGCGGGCCCCACCGTCACCGTGGTGCACCAGTCCATGGCCGCGCACCTGCTCAGCCAGTGGTTCGCGGACCACGGCTTCCTCGTGGTGAAGGTGGACGGGCGCGGCACCCCGCTGCGCACCTCCGACTGGAACCGCGCGGTGAAGCACGACTTCGCCACCATCACCCTGGATGATCAGATTGAAGCCGTGCAGGCGCTGGCCAAGGAAGTGCCGGAGATGGACCTCTCCCGCGTGGGCATCACCGGCTGGAGCTTCGGCGGCTACATGGCGGCGCTGGCCGCGCTGAAGCGCCCGGACTTCTTCAAGGCCGCGGTGTCCGGCGCCCCGGTGGTGGACTGGCGCGACTACGACACGCACTACACCGAGCGCTACCTGGGCCTGCCGGAAGAGAGCCCCCAGGCCTACGAGGTCAGCAGCCTGCTGACGTACGCGAAGAAGGACAGCCCCATTGGCGCGCTGCTGCTCATCCACGGCACCGCGGACGACAACGTGTACTTCTTCCACACGCTGAAGCTGTCGGATGCGCTGTTCCGCGCGGGCAAGCCGCACCAGCTGCTGCCCCTGTCCGGCCTCACGCACATGGTGCCGGATCCGGTCGTCACCGAGCGCCAGTACGAGCGCGTCATCTCCCACTTCGAGCAGACCCTGAAGAAGTAGGCCGCGCGCGGCGCGATGCCCTGAAAAGGCAGAGGCCCGGTTCCCTTTCGGGGCCGGGCCTCTGTTGCTTCAACCAGTCCGTGAGGAATGGCTGAGACGCGTCACTTCACGCCGCGCGGACGTTCTGCGCCTGCAGGCCCTTCGGACCCTTGGTGACCTCGAACTCCACCTTCTGGCCCTCGGCCAGGGTGCGGAAACCATCCATGTTGATGGCGGTGTGGTGGCAGAACACGTCCTCGCCGCCGCCGTCCTGGGTGATGAAGCCGAAGCCCTTCGCGTCGTTGAACCACTTCACGGTACCAGTTGCCATTGCGCTTCCTTGCGTTTGCGGGGCAGCCGTGGGGAAGGCCACCCGTTCTGCCCGACGACCGGGGAGACAGGCTATTTGTAGTGAAAGGGCCGACTGGAAGTCCAGCCGGCCCGCCGGGATTGCCCGACTTGCGACCCCCACACCGCCATGTGTGGAGGGGTAGGTCAGATGTCGAGCAGCAGGCGCTCGGGGTCCTCGATGCACTCCTTCACGCGCACGAGGAACTGCACCGCCTCCCGGCCGTCCACCAGGCGGTGGTCGTACGTGAGGGCGATGTACATGATGGGCCGGATGACCACCTGGCCGTCACGGGCCACGGGGCGCTCCACGATGTTGTGCATGCCCAGGATGCCCGTCTGCGGCGGGTTCAGGATGGGCGTGGACAGCATGGAGCCGAAGATGCCGCCGTTGGTGATGGTGAACGTGCCGCCGGTGAGGTCCGCCATCGTCAGCTTGTCGTTGCGCGCACGGCCGCCGTAGTCACCGACCGTCTTCTCCAGGTCCGCGAGCGACATCTTGTCCGCGTCACGCACCACCGGCACCACCAGGCCACGGCTGCCGCTCACGGCCACGCCGATGTCGTAGTAGTGCTTGAAGATGACGTCCTCGCCGTCGATCTCCGCGTTGATCTGCGGGAACGCCTTGAGGGCCTCCACGGACGCGCGGATGAAGAAGCTCATGAACCCGAGCTTCACCCCGTGCTTCGCCTGGAACTTGTCGTTGTACTTCTTGCGGAGCGCCATCACCTCGCCCATGTCCACCTCGTTGAAGGTGGTGAGCAGGGCGGCGTTGGACTGGGCCTGGAGCAGGCGCTCGGCCACGCGCTTGCGCAGCGGCGTCATGCGCACGCGCTCCTCGCGCG
>NZ_RAWL01000281.1:0-11482 GCF_003668885.1 Corallococcus sp. AB049A
CGCTCCAGCGGCCGGGCCGCTGCTCCAAGTGCCATGGCGAGGGCAACACGGGGAAGCTCGTGACGTGCCCCACCTGCAACGGCACGGGCCGGGCCCGGCGGGGCGGCGCCATGTTCGGTGGATCCGGCGTGTGCCCCACCTGCCGCGGCAGCGGGAAGGCCCCGGAGCCCTGTTCGCAGTGCGGCGGCAGCGGCATCAAGGAGGAGACGACCCGGCTGACGGTGAAGATTCCGGCGGGCGTCGTCACGGGCTCCAAGGTGCGGCTGGCCGGCCAGGGCGCGGCGGGCATCCAGGGGGGCCCTCCGGGAGACCTCTACATCGAGACGGAGGTCGCCGAGCATCCGCTGGTGCGCCGCGAGGGCGACGACCTCTACCTGGACCTGCCGGTGACGGTGTCCGAGGCGCTGCTGGGCGGCGAGGTGCGCGTGCCTACCTTCCAGGGGGAGGTCACCCTGAAGGTGCCGCCGGGGTCCCAGTCCGGCCGCAAGATGCGGCTCAAGGGGCGCGGCGTCCCGTCGCTCCGGGGCGGCGCTCCGGGCGACATGTACCTGTTGCTCCAGGTGAAGGTCCCCGAGGAGGCCACGGACGAGGTCCGGGCCGCCGCCCAGACGCTGGCGCGGGCCTACCGGGGCGACGTGCGCCGGGAGCTTGCGTTGTAGTTGTCGTTGCCACTTGTCCTGGAAGGCGCACCGTCCTACATGGCGCCTCCACTCTTCCGAATCCGGAGCGGGTACGTACCTATGGGTCTCTTTGATTTCCTCACGGGCGGCTCGGGCCCCGAAAAAGCCCTCAAGCTCAAGTCCAAGGTGACCCAGAAGTACGGGGAGCCGTCCACGCGACAGAAGGCCCTTCAGCAGCTGGGGGAGATGAAATTCCCCGAGGCCGTCACGGTGCTGCTCAGCCGGTTCACCATCACCGTGGACCCGCTCACCACCGACGCGGACGAGAAGGAACACACCTTCGAGCTGATCAAGAACTTCGGCCAGGACGCCGTCGAGCCGGTGTCCGCCTTCCTGAAGTCGAGCGATCAGGCCACGTCCTGGTCGCTGCGCATCCTCCAGGAACTGCTGGCCGAGGACGCGCTGATGGGCGTCATCACGGACACGCTCCAGCACCTGTCCTCCCGCTACACGCGCGACCCGGAGAAGAAGGTCGTGCTGCTCCACCACGTGCAGGGCAAGCAGGACCCGCGCGTGGGCCCGGCCGTCCTCCCCTTCCTGGAGGACATGTCCGACGACGTGAAGATCGCCGCCATCAACATCCTGGGGCCCCTGAAGTACGAGCCGGCGCGCGAGCCCCTCCTCAAGCTGCTCACCTCCGAGGACACCGCACGCCGCGTGCAGACCGTGGCGCTGGCGGCCCTGGCGGAGAGCGGCTTTGCCGTGCAGGGCTACCAGGACAAGGTGCAGGCCGCCCTCGTGGAGCCCTACAGCCTGTCCAACGACGGCCGCATCCAGCGCCGGCCCTGAGTCGACCCTGGACCCAGGCCGGTGGGGCTGGGGGGCTGTCGGGCACCTGACACGCTCGGCGTTGGTGGAGGGCACCGGGCTCTGGTGCGGTTCCCTCCCACGCGAGACATGAAGCAGGATTCACCCGTGCCATCGAAGAAGAAGGGTCCGCAGCTCGCAGAGGTGGTTCTTCTGCGCCCCGCCACCACCGCGAAGAAGGCTCCACCGAAGCGCGCGGCGAAACCGCCGCCCCCGGTGGACACCGATAGCGCCGCCCAGGCCCTGCTGGAGATGGGCCGGCAGCTCACCGACAACGCGGGCCCCACCGAGGCCCTGCGCGCGCAGCTGCAGACGCTCCACACGCTGCTCAAGCCGAAGGTCTGCTACGTCGCGCGACACTTCCCGTCGCGCAACCAGCTGCACGTGGAGCACGTGCGCGGGCGCTACGACGAGCGCGTCACCGCCGCAGTCCCCGGTGAGGGCGTGGTGGGCCGGTGTTTCACCGACAAGGTGCTCCTGCGCGAGGACGACACCGTCGCCGTGCCCCTGGAGGGGCCGCAGGGCGTGACGGGCGTGCTCGTGGTGCTGGGCGCGCGCCGCAAGGCGTCCGACGTGCTGATGCAGTCGCTGGCGTCCCAGCTCACCGCCGCCTACGAGGTGGCCCGGCTGCGCGACGACAGCGCCCGGCGCAACAAGGACCTGCAGACGGCCATCGCGGGCTTGAAGAGCCTGGAGCAGAACCGCGAGGAGCTGCTCGGCAACGTGTCCCATGACTTGAAGAACCCGCTCACCACCATCAAGGCCTACCTGGCCATGCTGGGCCGGGAGAAGCTGGGCGCGCTGACGGACGGGCAGCGCCGCGCGGTGCAGATCTGCGACCGGAACGCGGACCGGCTGCTCCAGCAGGTGAATGACCTGGTGCTGATGTCCCGGCTGTCGTCCGGGAAGATGCAGCTCAACCAGCGCCCCTTCGGCCTCAAGGCCGTGGCGGAAGAGGTGGTGCGGGGGCTGGGCGCGGTGGCGGAGCACAGCCGCGTGCGCGTGGTGATTCCTCCCTGCCCGGAGGTGTTCGTCCGCGGCGACCGCGAGCGCATCTCCGAGGCCATCCACAACCTGGTGGAGAACGGCATCCATCACAGCGAGACGGACGACGTCGTCGAGGTGAGCGTGTCCTCCAGCGAGGGGCTGGGCATCCTCACCGTGAAGGACTCAGGCCAGGGCATGACGGCGGAGGCCCTGGAGCACGTCTTCGATTCGTTCTACCGCGCGCAGCCGGGCATGCCCCGTCCGCCGGGCACGGGCCTGGGCCTGCCGCTCGTCGCGAAGATCGTCGCGCTGCACGGCGGCCGCGTGGACGCGACCAGCGTGCTGGGCGAGGGCAGCACGTTCCAGATGGTCCTCCCCCTGTTCGCGAGCGCGGTGAGCGCTCCGGACGTGAACCAGGCGGCGCCCAAGGCGGGCGGCATCCTCCTGGTGGAGGACGACGTGGACTGCCGCGAGGTGCTGGAGCAGGTGCTGGAGCAGGAGGGCTACCGGGTGATGGCCACCTCCGGCGCCGCCGAGGCGCGCTCCATCCTGTCCCACATCCGGCCGGCCATGGTGCTGCTGGACCTGCGGCTGTCCGGGGAGGACGGCCGGTCCGTGCTCCACTACATCCGCACCACGGAGTCGCTGGCGGACGTGGTCGTCTACATCATCTCCGGCGCGAGCGACGTCGCGTCCCTCACCTCGGGTGAAGGGCCGGATCGCATCGACGGGTACTTCGAGAAGCCGCTGAAGCTGCCCAAGCTGCTGGACACCGTGGCCTCGGTGGTGCGCCCCAAGAGCCGCGGCCCCGCCGTGCCCTGAACAACGCTCCGGCGCCTTCCCCACAGAAGAGGTGGATGGAAGGCGCCCCGCCTTGGGTAGTATCCGCGCGGTCCATGAGCACTTCTGTCTATTCCCGCTACCGCGCCGCGTTCGCCCAGGCCCTCGCCGGGGCCCTGGGTGTCCCCGCCGCTGACATCGAGCCCCAGGTCAAGCCCGCGGAACCCGCGCACGGCGACCTGAGCTTCGCCACCTTCCCTCTTGCCAAGGCGCAGAAGAAGGCGCCCCCCGCCATCGCCGCGCAGCTCGCGCAGACGCTCCAGGTCCCGGGCCTGGAGGTGAAGGCCGTGGGCCCGTACGTCAACGCGCGCTTCCTCCCCCTCCCCTTCACGCAGGAGATCATCGACGGCGTGCGCAAGGCGGGGCTCGCCTACGGCAGCGACGCGGAGGACGGCAAGGGCAAGACGGTGGTCATCGACTACTCGTCGCCCAACATCGCCAAGCCCATTGGCTTCCACCACATCCGCACCACGTTCCTGGGCCACTGCATCGCGAACCTGTACCGCGCGCTGGGCTGGCGCGTGGAGGGCATCAACTACCTGGGTGACTGGGGCAAGCAGTTCGGCCTCGTGGCCGTGGGCTTCCAGGAGTTCGGCAAGGAGGAGCTCCGGGAGGACATGGCGCACCTGGTCCAGGTCTACGTGCAGGCCAACAAGCGCGCCGGTGAGGATCCCGCCTTCGACGAGAAGGCCCGCGAGTTCTTCCGCCGCATGGAGGCCGGTGATCCGGAGGCGATGAAGCTCTGGAACCAGTTCCGGGAGACGAGCCTCAAGGGCTTCAAGCGCGTCTACGCGCGCATGGGCATCGACTTCGAGCACATCGAGGGTGAGAGCCGCTACCAGGGCAAGATGGACGCGGTCATTGATCAGATCGCGAAGAAGCCCGGCGTGAAGGAGTCCCAGGGCGCCATCATCGTGGACATGCCCTACGCGGACGGCGAGCCGCCCGTGCTGCTCAAGAAGAACGACGGCAGCACGCTCTACGCCACGCGCGACCTGGCCGCCGCCGAGGACCGCCACGCGCGCTTCAACTTCGACAAGTCGCTCTACGTCGTCGCGCAGGACCAGGCGCTGCACTTCCGCCAGGTGTTCCGCACCCTGAAGGAGATGGGGCAGCCGTGGGCGGACAAGTGCGTGCACGTGCCGTTCGGCCGCATCCACGGCATGAGCACGCGCAAGGGCCAGGTGGTGGAGCTGGATCAGGTCCTGGACGAGGCGAAGGAGCGCGTGCTCCAGCGCGTGAAGGAGAACATCGCGCAGGGCAACCTGGAGACGGCCGACGCGGACGCGCTGGCGGAGCAGATTGGCCTGGGCGCCATCGTCTTCGGCGACCTGAAGCACAACCGCGCCAGCGATTACACGTTCGACTGGGACGAAGTGACGAGCCTGGAGGGGCACACGGGGCCCTATCTCCAGTACGCGCATGCCCGTTGCGCGAACGTGCTGCGCAGGGGCGGCGGCGTGCCCACGGCCTATGATCCGGCGCTGCTCACGCTCCCGGAGGAGCAGGCCCTGGTTCGCGAGCTGATGCGGCTGCCGGACACGGTGAAGGCGGCGGCGGAGCAGTACGAGCCCAGCCTGGTGGCCCGACTGCTGTTGGACGTGGCGGCGGCGTACAGCCGCTACTACACGGCCGGTAACAAGGACCGCGACAAGCGCATCCTCGTGGAGGGGAATGACGCGGTGCGCGCGGCACGGCTGGCGCTGACGGACGCGACGCGTATCACGCTGGCGGCGGGGCTCACCTTGCTGGGCATCCCGACGCCGGAGAACATGTAGCCTGGGGGGCTGCGATGGACACCGCGCTGGCGCACACCGCGACGCAAGGAGAAACCTTGAAGGAGGAATTCGGTCCCATGTCCCGGGTGCTCGGGGCTCGGTACTTCGACGGGGTGCATTTCCCGCCAGAGGCCGAGAACGAGCTGCGCGCGCTCAGCGCCCGGGGCTTCGTGGTGCACGTCATGCGCACCACGGCGTGGATCAACTTCCTCTACATCGCGTGGGCCATGGTCCGCCGGGCCATGCCGCCCATCCGCGCGGTGGTGAACCTGCGGCCGTGGTTCACCAAACCCTGGCGCCAGACGGCGCAGGGCGGCGCGGTGGAGGAGCGCTTCCGCTACGCCCGCGAGCAGGGCGGCAGCGGCCTGGTGTTCCTGCGCCGCACGGCGCTCCTGCACGCCTCCGGCAAGGAGACGCGCGAGGACCCCTTCCCGGAGCTGGTGCGGCTGGCGCGCGGCTCCGAGCGCCCGGTGTTCCTGGTGCCGGAGCTGTTCGTCTGGGAGAAGCGCCCCGCGAAGCTCAAGCCGGGCTGGCGTGACGCGCTGTTCGGAAGCCCGGAGGCGCCGGGCTTCGTGCACTCGATGGTGGCGTTCTTCCGCAACTACAAGCGCGCGCAGTTCCGCGTGGGAGAGCCCATCGACCTGCGCAAGTTCATCGAGGAGAACCCGGGCGTCAGCGACGAGGTGCTGGCGCGCAAGGTGCGCAGCACGCTGCACGTGTTCCTGGCGCGGGAGACGCGCGCGGTGTTCGGCCCGCCGCAGAAGCCCACGGACCGGCTCATTGAAGAGACGCTGCGCGACCGGCAGCTGCGCAAGGTGCTGGACGAGCACGCCGCCGCCACGGGCCGCAAGCCGTCCAGCGTGTACCGCGAGGCCCAGCGCAACCTGGAGGCCATCGCGGCCAAGCCCAATCCGTCCGTGCTGGCGCTCATCGCGCCAATGCTGGAGTGGGTGTTCAACCGCATCTACGACGGCATCGGCGTGGACGAAGCCGGGCTGCACCGCGCGCTCAAGGCCGCGGGCAAGGCGCCGGTGGTGCTCTGCCCCAGCCACAAGAGCCACGTGGACTACCTGGTGATGAGCTGGGTGCTCTGGAACCGGGGCTACACCGCGCCGCTCGTCGCCGCAGGCGCGAACCTGTCCTTCTGGCCCCTGGGCCCGCTGTTCCGTCGCTGCGGCGCGTTCTTCCTGCGCCGGTCGTTCAAGGGCGACAAGGTCTACGCCGCGTCCTTCAAGGCGTACATCAAGAAGCTGGTGCACGACGGCATCCACCAGGAGTTCTTCCCGGAGGGCGGTCGCTCGCGCACGGGCAAGCTGCTGACGCCCAAGCTGGGCATGCTCACGTGGCAGGTGGAGGCGGTGCTGGACGGCGCGCGCAACGACCTCTACTTCGTGCCCGTCTCCATCGACTACGAGAAGGTCGTGGAGTCGGACAGCTACTCCAAGGAGCTGGCCGGCGGTGAGAAGAAGCCGGAGGACCTGAAGGCGCTGTTGAGCGCGCCCAAGGTGCTGGCGGCGCGCTACGGCCGCATCCACCTCACCTTCGACGAGCCGCTGTCGCTGGTGGAGTTCATGAAGGCGCGTGGCCTGTCGCCGCAGGAGCCGGTGACGGACGATCAGAAGAAGGGCCTGGTGCGCGCGCTGGGCAACCGCGTGATGTACGGCATCAGCAAGGTCTCCACCGTCACGCCGCACGCGCTGGTGAGCGCGTCACTGCTGGCCCACCGCCGGCGCGGCCTCACGCAGCGCGAGCTCACGGACCGGATCAGCCTGCTGCGCCGCATCGCCGAAGAGGATGGCGCGCGGCTGTCCAAGGAGCTGGCCAACGCGCCGAGCAACCCGGAGACGCTGGGCCCCATCCAGGACGCGATGCGTGAGTTCATCTCCGACGAGATGGTGCGCACGCAGGAGGCGCGCGGCGAGGTCAGCTACCAGGTGGAGGACTCGCGCCGCCCGGAGATGTCCTTCTACAAGAACACGCTGATGAACCTGATGGCCGCGCGCAGCCTGGTGGCCAACGCGCTGCTCGCGGGCACGCCCGCGCCGTACGACACCGTGAAGGCCCGCGCGCTGTTCCTGTCGCGCCTCTTCAAGGTGGAGTTCATCTACCGGGTGGGCGCGTCGTTCGACACCATCTTCGCCGAGTGCGTGGAGCGGCTCGTGCGCATGGGCCTGGTCATCCATGAGGGCGACACGCTCACGCGCGCGCCGGAGGCCCACGCCCAGCCGGACCTGGAGTTCCTGGCGGACCTGCTGCGCGACTTCCTGGAGGCCTACCTGCTGGCCGCCATGACGTTGCCGGACGTGGCCGCGGGCGTGGCCACCGACCGCAAGACGTTCGTCAAGCTGGCGCTGGAGACGGGGCGCGGCGAGTACAACGCCGGCCGCATCACCGCCGCCGAGTCGCTGGCGAAGACGACGCTGGAGAACGCGGTGGAGTACCTGATGGACCAGCGCATCCTCGTGGAAGAGGACAAGAAGCTGCGGCTGGGGGACACGGCCTCGGCGGCGGAGCTGCCCCGGAAGAACCCGCTCGCGGAGCAGATCCGCGGCTACCTCCACCGGGCCTGACGCAGCTTCCTCGTAGCGCCTCGAAGCGAACGCGGCACCCCACCCCTCTCCGTCTTCACGGAGAGGGGGCAGGAGACGACACGGTGGACGAAGCCTCCCCTTCCAGCGACCCGCGGCCGGCGGAGGCCCCCGCGCCGCTGTCGCCGCCCCACCCCGTGCTCGCCGCGGCCCTGGCCTTTGGCCTCTTCCTGACGGTGGGCGCCGTCACCCAGCTGCTCAACCCCGCCTTCGGGGTGTGGTTCACGGAGGTGTTCCTCTTCCTGGGCCTCGCGTGGATCATGCTGCGCCGCTCGGGGTACCGGCCCGCCGTGTACGCGGGCCTCACGCCGTTCCTGGGCCCGGCCACCCTGTTCGGCTTCCTGCTGGGCGTGGCGAACTTCGTCGGCGTGGTGGTGCCCGTGCAGTTCCTCGCGCAGCAGGTGGCCCCCTCGTGGCTGCGTGAGATGTTCGACGCCTCGCGCCTCTTCGAAGGGCAGTCGCCGGTGGAGCTGGCGCTGCTCCTGGGCGGCGTGTCCGTGGCCGCGCCCCTGTGCGAGGAGTTCTTCTTCCGCGGCCTCTTCCAGAAGTCCCTGACGCCGCCGGCGCCCGCGTCCCCCTGGCGCGCGCTGATCATCTCGTCCGTGGTGTTCAGCGCGTTCCACCTGGATCCGGTGGGCTTCCTTGCCCGCGCGGAGCTGGGGCTGCTGTTCGGCTGGCTCTTCTGGCGCACCGGCTCGCTGTGGCCGGGCATCGCGGCGCACGCGGCCAACAACATCGTGTCGTCGGCGCTGTTCCTCATCGCCACGCACTCGGGGCTCGCGAAGGACGGGGGCTCGGACGACGTGACGGACTGGCGCGCCGTGCTGGGGCTGGCGCTGGTGGGCTGGAGCGCGCTCCTGGGCCTGCGCGCCGCGTCCCGGCACTTCCCGTCCGTCTGGGGACGCGGCACGCCGCCAGGCGACGAGGAGGTGCGCGCGACGAAGCCCGTGCCCCTCTTCGCCGTGCAGCTCTTGCCCTGGGTGACGGCGGCCACGCTGTCGCTCGTCGGACTGGGGCTCGTGGACGGGCGCGGCGTGTCCCTGAGCGTCTACGACGTGCAGCACCCGGTGGAGCCGCTGCCCAAGGACGCCGACCCCGCGCTCCAGGCCGAGCGCAAGGCCATGCGGCAGCTTCGCGATGCCGCGCGCCGGGGCCAGGTGCCCATGGAGGCCTATGAAGAAGAGCGCCTCCGGATGTCGGAGGCCTATGGCCCCGGCAAGAAGAGCAAGCCCCGCCGCTGAGGGCGGGGCCCTGCTTCAGTCCGCCTTGTACGACGTGACGTGGAACACCGGCCCCACCATGGCGGCGGTGACGGCGTCGCGCTGGATGCTGCCCTCGGCGGAGATGCGCTGACCGTCCTTCTTGATCTTCCGGTCACCGCCCGCCAGCTGGTACGTGCGGCCGTCGTCGGCCTTCAGGACCCACACGCCGCCCTCCAGGTCCTGGTACTGCACCGTGCCGGAGAGCTTCATGCGTCCTCCCGCTTGAGCATCGCGCGGGCGATGACGAGGCACACCACCGTGTTGAAGCCCAGCCACGGCTTCGCCAGGAACGTGAAGGGCATCCACGCCAGCGCCGGAGCGCCCACCCACGCCGCGTAGGCCAGGAAGCCCGCGAAGCCCAACGCCAGGCCGCCTACCGCCGGACGGAAGCCCCGCCACGCGATGGCCGGCAACGACAGCACCAGGGGGATGAGCGCGCTGTAGAACAGCGGGTTCACCGCGCCACGGCCGAAGATGATCCGCTGCCAGTCCGGGATGGGCAGCGACGCCACGCCCACCACGTCCTGGGCCGCGCCCGCGAACCACGTGCGCAGGAAGAAGAAGCCCACCGTGGAGAGCACCAGCGGCACGAGGAACGCCGGGCGGAAGAACACGTTGAGGTAGCCCGGGCGCTCGCGGCCGCGCAGCGTGAGCAGCACCAGCGCGAGCAGCGCCGCGGCCCAGGCCAACGGCTGCCACCGGGGTGAGCCGCCCTGGAAGGCCTGCAGCGACGCGTTGGCGTTGAGGACGCCGTGGCCGTACTCCTCCGACCAGGCCTGGTCCCCCGCCGCCCTGGCGCCCGCGTAGAGCGCCTGCTCCACCTCGTCCGGCGTGCTGGCACCCGCGCCGTAGAGCATCGCGGCGACGGCGGCCACGTGCGGCGCGGCCATGCTGGTGCCCTGGTACCAGGCGTAGATGGAGCGCGCCGGGTCACGCGGGTCGATGGTGTTCTGCAGGATGCCGCCCGTGTCGCCCCGGCTCTTGTCACCACCGGGCGCCGCGATGTCCAGCTCCTTGCCGTAGGACGAGTATGGCGCGCGCGTGCCGGACGGGCCCACCGCGCTCACCGCCACCGCGCCCGGGTACGCCGCGGGGAACTCCACCCGGCCCCGGCCGGTGTTGCCCGCCGCGGCCACCACGGTGACGCCCTTCTTGCGCGCGTACTCCACCGCGCTGGCCATGACCTGCGAGTACAGGCCGCCGCCCAGCGACATGTTGATGACCTTCGCGTCGTGGTCCGCCGCGAAGCGGATGGCGTCCGCGATGTCCGCGGAGGTGCCGCTGCCGAAGTGGTTCAGCACCTTGAGGGGCATCAGCGTCGCGTCGAACGCCACGCCCGCCACGCCCTCGCCGTTGTTGGTGGCCTGCGCGATGGTGCCCGCCACGTGCGTGCCGTGGCCGTGGTCGTCGTTGGCGTGCTCGTCGTCGTTGACGAAGTCATAGCCCTTCACGAACGACACGCCCTTCAGGTCCGGCACCTGCTTGAAGTCGTCGTGGTCCTCGTAGGCGATGCCCGTGTCGATGACCGCCACCACCACGCCCTTGCCCCGGTTGCCGTCCCAGGCCTTCGGCATGTCGATCATCCGGAGGTTCCACTGGGACTCGTACTGGGGATCGTTCGGCGTGTAGCTGGTGCGCACCTGCATGAGCGGCTCTGCGGACTCCACCGCCGGGTTCTGGCGGATGCGCTGGAGCACGTCCTCCACGTCGTCCACGCCCACCGCCAGCGTGACGCCCGTCTGGGGGCCCTCCACGGAGTTGAACTCCAGGTCCACGCCCCACTCCTGCTCCCAGGCGTCGAACTGCTCCTGGGTGGTGCCGTCCTTGAAGTCCACCACGATGGCGCCGGACACCACGTCATCCGAGCCCTCCGCCACCGCCCGGGCCACCTCCGCCTCCGCCGCCGCCAGGTCCTGCCCGGCCGGGGCTTCCGGCTCCCGCGACGCGGAAGCGCACGCCGAGGCCGACAGGGCCAGCGCCGCGAGAACCACGTTCCATCGCCTCATCCGCATCGGGACACTCCTTGAACGAAGACGCCTCGAAGACCCACTACGAACGCACGGCGGGACGATTGGGTCTGCGCTTCCAGTCTGTCCGCCCCCCGGCCGGCCGTGCAAGGCGCCGGGGTTGAAGAAACGTGAAGAAGTCCAACGGTTTGCACGCCAACGCCCTACCCGCCAGACAGGCGCTGGAGCCACGCCGCCGCCGCCCGCCCCACCTGGGGAAGGTTGCGATGGAAGGTCGCCCCGGCATCGTCGACGACCTCTAAGTCGCCCCCCGCCTCCGCGACAGCGGCGGCCAGCGCCGCCCGGGGCACCCGGGTGTCCTGCGCCCCCACAATCACCAGCAGCGGACACGACAGTCGCACGAGCGACAGGGGGTCCACATCCGGCGCCACCAGACACAGTCCGCCCACGGCCGGGTGCCGCTCCTGGAGCGCCAGCGCCACCCGGGCCCCGCCGTACAGCGACGCCACCGCCAGCGCGGACGTGCCCGCGTTCTCCAGCGCCACGCGCATCGCGGCCTCCGCGTCCTCCACC
>NZ_RAWL01000282.1:0-11462 GCF_003668885.1 Corallococcus sp. AB049A
ACCCAGGACGACCCGCCGACCCTGCCTTCGTCGTGGCTGGACGGTTTCGATCGCTGACGCCGCAAGGTATGGCGCGGGCCCATGCTCCCGCGCCATGCCGTCGTCGCAACCGTATGCCGTGATGGGGCAGGTGTGCGTGGACAAGGCCCACCGGGGGAAGGGCCTCTTCGACGCGCGCACGCGCGGGTCGGGTTCGAGACCGTCCACACCTACCGCGACGCCACCGACACCTGGGCCGTGGTGCTCTGGGACTGGGGCGCGGGCACGTCACGCTGAAGCACCGGCGTGGGGCGGTTCGCCATCCGCTTGTGGTGCATGCCGGACAGCTTCAGCGCCAGCTCCGGACCGGTGACACCCTTGGGGATGTAGCCGTCCGCGCCGGACGCGCGCACCAGCTCGCGCAGCCGCGACTCGTCCATGGACGAGTACAGGATGAACAGCGTGTCGGGGCCCGCGAACTGGCGCACCACGCCCAGGATGCGGTCGCCGCTCAGCGCCGGGATGTTCACGTCCAGGAGCACGATGTCCGGCTGCTCGGTCCGCAGCAGGTTGGCCACGCCCAGCGCCGCGCGCGTGGTGACGACATCGAAGCCGTAGCGGCTGATGGAGCGCTCCACCAGCTCCAGCACGAGTGGGTCATCATCCACCACAAGCGCCTTCAACTTGCCTTCCGCCATCGCGTCTCCGCCTTTCAAGACCTCGGGGGAAAGGTCTGAAGTGCCTTACGTCCAGGTAGGCTGTGCAATATACGCTATACCTGTATTCATGCACAATGCCCCCAAGCCTGAAGACCCGGGAGACCTGTACATTGAGTACGGATTACCGGTCTCCGTGTCGCGCGAAGGTAGGGAAAGAGGGTTCTACGCCGCAGGGGCGGCGGCGACCCCGGACTGATACTCCCGGTGAAATACGGGAGGCTTCACGCGGGCGGGAGGCCGGGCGTCGAAGCGGCCTTCGGCGCGGGCGCGGCAGTTGTCGCAGCGGGCGCAGTCGTCCTCCAGCGGCTCCTCGAAGTAGGTGCCCAGCACCTTCCAGCGGCACGCGGTGGTGCTCCCGTAGCGCATCATCGCGTCCAGGCGTTCGCGGTCTCCCTGGTGGCGCTCTTCGTACGCGTGCAGGTACGCGTCCAGCTCCTCGGGCTTCTCGAAGGCGCGCAGCTGCTTCACGCCTCGCGCGCCCTTCTCCAGCACGCCCGCGGCCACCAGCTGCGCCACCAGCACGCGGGTGCGCTTGTCGCCCAGGCCGCTCGCTTCCGACAGCCGCTTGAGGGCCACGCTCCTGCCTTGCGCGCACAGCGTGCTCGCGGCCTGGTAGAGGCGCTGGCTCTCGTCGCGGCGCGGGTACTTGCCTCCCAGGAAGAAGCCCTGGATGCGGCGGTCCTCCAGCCGGTACAGCAGCGCCGCCTTCGCGGGCTGTCCGTCGCGGCCCGCGCGGCCCGCCTCCTGGTAGTAGCTCTCCAGCGAGTCGGGGAAGTGGTAGTGCACCACGAGCCGCAGGTCTGGCTTGTCGATGCCCAGGCCGAAGGCCTTCGTCGCCACCACGATGGGCGTGGTGCCGTCCATGAAGCCGCGCTGGTTCTCCTCGCGCTCGGCGGCCTTGAGCTTGCCGTGGTAGCGGCCGGCCTCCAGCCCTTCCGCGCGCAGCCAGCGCCAGAGCTCATCCGCCTTGCGCACGGTGGCCGTGTAGACGATGGCGCTGCCGTCGTTGGCGCGCAGCAGCTCCAGCAGCTTCTGGCGCTTGAGCTCCGGGTTCACCGTGCGGTGGACCTCCAGCGTGAGGTTGTCGCGCTGGATGCCGGTGCACACCACCGCCGGGTCCTCCATGCCCAGCTGCGCGCGGATGTCCTCGCGCACGCGCGGCGTGGCCGTGGCCGTGAGCGCGAGCACCCGGGGACGTCCGAGCGCCCGGATGGCGTCCCCCAGCGCGAGGTACGCGGGCCGGAAGTCGTGGCCCCACTGCGAGACGCAGTGCGCTTCGTCCACCACGAAGAGGCTCACGTTCGCGCGCTTGAGCAGCGCCAGCCGCTCCGGGTTCTCCAGCTGCTCGGGGGTGACGTAGATGAACTCGTGCTCGCCCCGGCGGATCTCCTTCTGGAGCGCCCTCAGCTCGCCGGCCTTCAGCGTGGAGTCCAGCTTCGCCGCGTCCAGGTCGTAGCGCTCCGTGAGGTGTTCGCGCTGGTCGTGCATCAGCGCCAGCAGCGGGCTCACCACCACGGTGGCGCCGGGCACGAAGAGGGCCGGCAGCTGGAAGGTGAGGCTCTTGCCCGCGCCGGTGGGCAGCACGCCCAGCACGTCGCGCCCCGCGAGCACCGCCTCCATGATTTCGCGCTGTCCGGGCCGGAAGTCCTCCACGCCAAAGCGCTCGCGCGCCTCCTGCTCGAGCTGGGGCCAGAGGGAGGAGGGGTCCTGCGTCTCGGTGGGCATGACCTGAAGGTAGGGATGGCCCCCGTCTGGCTCCTCCCTGTCACGCGCGGTGCGCCTGGCTGCCTGCCGGGCGGGAGGGAGTGTCTTTCCGGGCGTTTCGCTCGCGGGTGCGCACAGGAAAGCCGTGCGCGGGCGGGCGTGGCGAGGCAGCTTTGGGAGATGGCTTCGGGAACTTCCGCCGACAATGACTTCGACCTGCTGGTGGCCGTCCTGCCGCCGCACCTCCAGGAGGCGGTGCGCAAGCTGCCCCAGGCGGAGCTGCTGGAAGTGGTGATGGACCTGGGCCGCCCTCCGGAGGCCCGCCTGGTGCACGGCGTGGCGCGCCTGTCGGAAGCGCCCGTGGAGCAGGACGCGCTCCAGGCGGTGCTCTCCCGCGTGGGTGAGGTGGGCGGCGACAACCGCGCGGGCATCGAGCGCACGCTCCACCGCGTCTCCGCCATCCGCAACCGGCAGGGCCGCGTGGTGGGGCTGACGCTGCGCGTGGGGCGCGCCATCCAGGGCACCATCGACATGCTGCGCGACCTGGTGGAGTCCGGGCGCAACCTGCTCTTGCTCGGGCGGCCGGGCGTGGGCAAGACGACGAAGCTGCGCGAGGTGGCGCGCGTGCTCGCGGACGCGCTGGGCAAGCGCGTGATGGTGGTGGACACGTCCAACGAGATTGGCGGCGATGGGGACATCCCGCACCGGGGCATCGGCGGCGCGCGGCGCATGCAGGTGAGCCGGCCGGACCGTCAGCATGACGTGATGATCGAGGCGGTGGAGAACCACATGCCCGAGGCCATCGTGGTGGACGAGATTGGCACCGCCGCGGAGGCCGCCGCCGCGCGCACCATCGCGGAGCGCGGCGTGCAGCTGGTGGCGACGGCGCACGGCAACACGCTGGAGAACCTGGTGTTGAACCCCACGCTGTCCGACCTGGTGGGCGGCGTGCAGACCGTCACGCTGAGCGACGACGAGGCCCGGCGCCGGGGCACACAGAAGACCGTCACGGAGCGCAAGGGCACGCCCACGTTCGACATCGTGGTGGAGATGGTGAGCCGCGACGAGGTGCGCGTGCACCGCGACACGGGCGGCGCGGTGGACCGGCTGCTCACGGGCGCGGAGGTGGGCGGAGAGAAGCGGCGGCAGCAGGACGGCGCCGTGCACGTGGAGGCCGCGCCGGAGGTGGTGGAGGCCACGCCCCCGGGCGGACGCGTGCCCAAGGGGACGCCCGCGCTGGGCGCGCCCCGGCCCGGGCCCACGCGCATCGCCGCGCACGCGGTGAGCCGCGAACTGCTGGAGCGCGTGCTGCGCGACCTGCCGGTGGAGGCCGTGGTGGTGGGCCGTCCGGAGAACGCGGAGCTGGTGCTCACGCTGCGAAGCCGCGCGAACTCGCCCCGCCTGCGCCGCGCCGCTGAACGGGTGGGGGCGCGGGTGCTGGCCATCAAGCGCAACAGCTCCACGGAGATCCGCCGCGCGCTGCGCACGGAGTTCCACCTGCTGGAGGGCGTGGATCCGGCGGACGTGCACGCCGCGGTCGCGGACGCGGAGGAGGCCATCCAGCGCGTGCTCTCGGAGGGCATCAGCCTGCCGCTGGCGCCGCGCCCTCCGCGCCTGCGGAAGGTGCAGCACACCCTGGTCGTGAAGAACCACCTGGAGGCCGTGAGCGTGGGCAGCGAGCCCCTGCGCCACCTGGTCATCTATCCGCTGGGCACCGTCCTCACGGAGGCGTCCGACTCCGCGCCGGAGGACGTGGACGGGCCGGAGCCGGACGACGAGGTGGAGGAAGACGACGCGCCGGACGTGGACGAAGGCGAGGGTCTGGAAGCCTCGGCCCCGGACGAAGGCGCGTCGTAGGCCCTTGGACTGGAGGCGCCCCTCCGGGGGCGACCCGCGAAAACCTGTCCGACTGTCGGACAGGTTTTGACGCGTGACGGCCCGGACAGGGCTGCCCTTGAGTGCGCAGCGGGCTGCACACGGGGCCCGGGGTCAGGGAAGCCCCTTTCCCTGGAGATTCGCGGGGTTGAGGGGGGCATGACGGTTGCTCTTGGGCCGGGGTACGGTCCCTCGCGATGGCGCGGGGGGAGCCGCACCGTCTTTCCGGAGCCCTTCATGCGCCGCATCGCCTGCCTTGCCGCCTTCGCCGCCCTTTCCACCACCGCCTGTGGGGACAACCTGCCCACGAAGGAGGAGATTGACGACGCGACGGCGCGCGTGGAGCGGCTGGCGGCCTCCACGCACCAGGTGCGGGGCGCGTTCGAGATGCTGGGCCTGATGCCCGTGTACACGTGCGGCGAGCCCCGGCGCACGTTCCTCAACCACGCCGTGGAGGGGCTGAGCGCGTCGGTGACCTGCGCGACCGCCCGCGTGCAGGCCGTGGATGACGTCACCGACTCCGTCGTCGTGTCCTTCCCGTCCGGCGGCTGTGACGTGCACGGCCTGCGCTTCACCGGACGCGCGGTGCTGGAGTACCGCGGCGGTGAGGACCTGATGGAGATGAAGGCGGACCTGCGCGAATTGGCCGTGGATGGCCAGTCGCTCCAGGCGAAGGTGGGCTATGGCACGTGTGCCGACGAGACGCGCCTGTTCGCCGAGGTCGAAGGCCGGGTGCCGAACCGTGAGGACCACACCTTCCACATCAACAGCACCGTGGGGAAGCGCGACGGGCTGCCCATCATCGGCGGCACGTCGCTGGTGTTCGACGGTCCGGGCGAGCTGACGGGGCCGTCCGGCACCGACCGCATCACGGTCACCTCGCTCGAATATGAGGTGGGCAACTACCTGCCCAAGGAGGGCACGGCCGTCGTGGAGACCGCGAACGGGCACCGGCTGAGCCTCGCGTTCCACCCGGTGCTGTGGCGCGTGGGCCGGGTGGAGGTCACCGTGGACGACAAGGAGCCGGTGACCGTGCCCGTCGTGCGCTGAAGGCCTACTCCTGGAAGGACCGCGTGAGCCGGGCGATGGCGCCCGGCAGGCCCCTCACGCGCAGGCGGCTGCCCGTCTCGTCGTAGGCCTGGGACACCACGGTGGTGTGCTCGTACACCTCGCCGATGCGGGCCTGCCGCGCGTAGGGAATCACCAGGTCCGCCTCCACCATGGAGGCCTCGAAGAAGGCGATGACCTGCTTGCGCAGCATGGCCACGTCGTCCGGCTGGTGCGCGGAGAGCTGGATGGCTTCGGGGTGCGCGGCGCTCAGCGCTTCCCGGGCCGCCGCGTCCAGCCGGTCCACCTTGTTGAAGATCAGCCTGCCCGGCACCACGTCCGCGCCAATCTCGCGCAGCACCGTGCGGGTGACCTCCAGCTGCGCGGCCCAGGTGGGGTCGGACGCGTCCACCACGTAGAGCAGCAGCGACGCCTCCAGCGCTTCGTCCAGCGTGGAGCGGAAGGACGCCACCAGGTCGTGCGGCAGCTTCTGGATGAAGCCCACCGTGTCGGACACGAGGATGCGCGGCCGGGTCTCCGGCTGCATCGCGCGCACCGTCGTGTCGAGCGTGGCGAAGAGCTGATCCGCCACCAGCACCGCGCTGCCCGTCAGCGCGCGCATCAGCGAGGACTTGCCCGCGTTCGTGTAGCCCACCAGCGCCACGCGCAGCTGGTCGCGACGCGCGTAGCGGCGCTGGTCCTGGTCCTTCTGGATGGCCGCCAGACCCTCGCGCAATTCCGCCAGGCGGTCGCGGATCTTCCGGCGGTCCAGCTCCACCGCGGAGTCACCCGAGCCGCGGCCCTGCTGGCGCTCGCTGCCTCCCGAGGATTCGCGCAGGCGCGGGGCCAGGTAGTTGAGCCGGGCAATCTCCACCTGCATGCGCGCCTCATGGCTCTTCGCGTGCCGGTGGAAGATGTCCACGATGACGCCCGCGCGGTCCAGCACCTGCGCGCCGGTGGCCCGCTCCAGGTTGCGCAGCTGGCCGGGGGACAGCTCGTGATCCACGACCACCACTGTAGGCTTCGGGCCCGGCTCGATGGCGGTGGCCTCCAGGTCCAGGTCCGTGGCGGCGTCGTCGTCCTCACCGGACGGCTCCTCCGCGTCCACGTCCGTGTCGCCGCTGGCTTCGGTTCCCGCTTCGGGATTCGCGTCCGCTTCGGCCTCCCACTTCTCGCGCGCCTTGGACGCCTTGCCCTGCGCGCCGGACGGGATGACGCCGGTGCCGCCGGTGAGCGCGGCCAGCTCCTTGAGCTTGCCGGAGCCGAGCACCGTGCCGGTGGCCAGCCGCTGCCTGCGCTGGGACAGGGTCGCCACCGCGTCGAAGCCCAGCGTGTGCACCAGCCGCTTCAGCTCCGCGAGGTCCGCGGCATGCGCCTCGTCCGTGACACCGGGAAGCTGCACGCCAACGAGGACCGCGCGCGGACGCTCGGGAAGGGTTTTCGCCATGCAGGGCTCGTAACACGCCCGGCCCGGACGTGCCCCTGCATCGCTCGTTCAAATTTCCGCTTAGTCTTGAATAACCAGTTTAAAAGCAACTCAATCCCAGACATTGAGACAACCCTGTCACCGCGCCCCTGTCGCGGTCTTCCCCTCATCCCCTGGAGTGAAATGAAGAATCGATTTCTCGCACTCGCCGTGATGACGCTGGTGGGTACCCCAGCCTTCGCCGAAGGGCCTCCGAACCCGACGGACCTGCGCCGCGTGACGAAGGCTCGCGAGAGCCTGGTCCCCGCCGTGGAGAAGGCCTTCGGGCCCAAGGCCCGCTTCGTCCAGCTCTTCGGCCAGGGCCGGGAGATGCTGGCGGGCGTCGTCGCGGAGATTCCCGTGGAGCCGCTGGGCACGGATGACCTGCCGCTGCTGGCCATCGTCCGGTACGCGGAGGACACCGGCGCGGTGCGCGTGGTGGCTCCGGAGTTCAAGTACCGCGAGGCGCGCATCGTGGGGCAGGACGTGGCGCTGCTGGACGGCGCGGGCACCTTGCGTCTGCGCGACGCGAACGGCCAGGAGCGGCTGCTCGCCGAGCAGGTGGGCGGCGACCTGTTCCCCACGGCGAAGGGGGACGCGCTGGTGGCCACGCTGAAGACGGGCGTCCCGGGCCCGCATGAGACGGCGGTGGGCATCATCGACCTGAACGGCCGCGTGAAGGTGCTGGCGGACGGCCCGGGCGTGGACGCGACGCCGAGCATCTCCCCCGACGGCAGGACGGTGGTGTTCGTGTCCGGCCGGACGAGCGTGGCGTCGTTCTTCGTCACGACGGTGGAGGGCGCGGAGGCCAAACAGCTCACCAACGTGGGCCTGGAGAACTGGATGTTGTTCGGCGGCCCGCCGAAGGAGTTCGTGCCCCCGCCCGTCTCCAGCCACCACATGGAATGGTTGAGCGAGGACGTGCTCCGCTACAACGCGGGCGGCGGCGCGTTCTGGAAGCTCAACGTGCGCACCGGCCATGCGGAAGCGGACGTGGGAGGTGCGAAGTGATGCGCTCGACCCTTCAGCGGCTCACGGTGGCGTTCGCGCTGCTCATGCTCCCGGCGGTCTCCGCCGCGCAGACGATGTTCCGCTTTCCCGCGTCACAGCTGGCGGATCAATGCGGCAACGGCGGCTGCACGGTGAGCGCGTACAAGGACTACGGCGGCCGGGACTATGCCTGCGGCGGCGTGCGCTACAGCGGGCACACGGGCACGGACTACGCCCTGGTGGGCGGGTTCTCCAAGATGGATTACGGCGTCTGGGCGATGAACGCCGCGCGGGGCTACGTCGAGTCGTCGGTGGATGGGTACTTCGACCGGTGCAACTACTGGAACCAGTCCAATCCCTATGCCGCGTGCGGCCTCTACACGGCGAACTACATCATCATGCGGCACCCGGACAACACGCAGACCTGGTACTGGCACTTGAAGGCCTACACGCAGCAGTACGCGCGGGGCACCCAGCTCGCCTGCGGCAACTGGATCGCTCGCGTGGGTTCGTCCGGCGCGTCCACGGGCCCGCACCTGCACTTCGAGTACTGGGTCCCGGGCTACGGCACGGATGACCCCTACGCGGGCTCCTGCGGCACGCCGTACACGCGGTGGACGGCGCAGGGTGCGTACCGGGGGCTGCCCGGCATCACCTGTCAGTAGGCGGCTTCGCGGGGCGGGAGGGCACGGTCAGACGCCCTCCCGTCCTGAACCGGGCGTCGCGCGGACGAAAACCCGTGGGCCGCGGGGCGAAGCCGTTAGCGTGTCCGGGAACCCCACGGGCCCCTGCCCCGTGGCGCCGGAAGGAATTGCCCGTGGTGCTTCGTGGTGATGTCGCCGTGCTCCTGGAGAACGCCCCGCCGAAGCGCCAGGCGCTGGCGGAGGCCGCGTTCGTGTTCTTCGCGGTGCTGGGGCCGTCGTCGGTGGCCCGGCTGGGCCGGGGGGCCGCGGTGGCGGTGGAGCTGGCGCTGCTGGCGTGGGGGTTGATGCTGCTGCGGCCGTGGGAGTCCTCGCGCAAGGGGGCGTGGTGGGGCGTGCTGGGCCTGGTGGTGGCGCTGGGCGGAGCGGGCGCGGGCGCGTGGGTGGCGGCGGACGCGGAGGCGGCGTCGAAGGGCTTCTCGCTGTCCATGGCGCCGCTGGTCGTCCGGGCGCTGGGCATGTGCCTGCTGGTGGCGGTGCTGTTGTGGCGTGACGGCCAGGGGCCCGCGCAGGTGGGGCTTACGCGCGAGGGCTGGGCTCGGGAGCTGCTGCTGGGCGGCGTGGTGCTGGCGGGCACGTACGCGGTGCACCTGGCGGTGTCGGTGCCGCTGGCGGCGGTCGCGGTGGCGCTGAAGCTGGCGGGCGCGGAGCTGGCGGCGCGCAAGGACGTGGCGGCGGCGCTGCTGGACACGGGGCTGGGCGTCCCGGCCTTCGCGGCCATCATGGTGGTGGTGACGGGCTTCGAGGAGTTCGTCTTCCGAGGCTTCCTGGTGCCCCGGCTGAAGGTGGTGCTGGGAGGCTGGGTGCCGGCCATCGGGGTGGCGGCGGTGCTCTTCTCCGTGGGGCACTTCTACGAGGGCACGCTGGCGGTCTTCCAGACGTTCGTGATGGGCGCCTGGTTCGGCTTCGTCCTCTGGTACCGGGGACGGCTGCTGCCGCTCATCGTGGCCCACGCGGCCTTCAACACCATCAGCTTCGCGCTGATGCTGTGGCTGTCGCGCTCCGGCTTCCTGGAGAAGCTGCCGCCCCTCTGAGGCGAGGAGCGGCGCGGGGAGCTGACTACGCCAGCGCTCCGGGCATCAGCTCGGACGCCAGCGCCCTGACGAGACGGCTTGCTACGTCCGCGGAGGGCAGACCGGACAGGCGGACCACTTCGTCCGGCAGGTGGCTGGCGGATGCGTCCTGCTCCAGCTGGCGCCAGGCTTCGCGGCGGGCCGCGTTCACGCGCTCGCGGGCTTCCGGGGACAGCTGCTCCATGGCCCAGGCGTCGATGGCCAGGGACAGCTCCGCGTGCCTCAGTTCGTCCGGGGCGATGGTGCCCAGGGACTCGCGCACCTGTGCGTCCTCCGCGCTTCTTGCCTGCCAGCCCGCCAGCAGTGCGCCGTAGGTCTCCCGCACGCAGCCCTCCACCGCGTTCTCGATGGCGAGCGCTTCCAAGGAACGGGGTTGGAACGGCTGCACCTGGAGCTCCGGCATCGGCGCTCCGTGACGGCGGGCCAGCGACTCCATCGCCTCCGCGTGGCGCACCTCGTCCTTCGCGGAGCGCCTCGCGGCTCGCACCAGGTGCTCCGGGGCTCCATGCCCGGCCAGTTCTTCCGCGAGCCTTTCGAACGCCGGCACGGACGCGGCCTCCAGGTGCGCCATCTTCGCGAAGAGCGCTCCGAGGACCGGCGTCCCCTTCGCCACCGCGCCGTCGCTGCACAGTCCTTCCGGCCGCCGCCCGTCGCAGACGAGCGGTGCCTCGCAGCTCACCGCGTCGGGATAGTAACCGTCCTTGTCTCCTGCAACGCGAAAGCAGGGCACGGACGCCCCAAGCGCCTCGCACAACTCTGCACAGGACGTTTCCTCCGTGGGCACGCTTCCGTCACGAAGGGTGGCGGGCAGGGGGAAGAGGCTCTGCTCCGTGCCTTCCCGGCAATTCCACGTGGAGGAACACCCCACGCCCAACGTGGCGACGGGCGCGAGCAACCACAGACGCTTGAACACGGGGCGCAGCGGACGACGGGACATGCGGACTCCTGCTTCCTCCACGAACCCGCCGGCCCCCGGGCCGCCGCAGCCTATCAGGCCTGGGGCGTCCGGGTCTGCGCGGAGCGCCTCCGCAACCAGTTGCGCAGGAAGGCCTTCACCTCCGGGTGCTGCGACTGACGGAAGTGGTCCGGCGGGCCGTACTCCACCACGCGCCCCTCGTGCATCAGCGCCAGGTTGTCCGCCATGCCGAAGGCGGAGGCCACGTCCGGCGTAATCACCAGCGACGTGGCGCCCAGCTGCTGCTTGCCCGTGGTGATGATTTCGTTCACCGCCGCCGTGGTGAGCGGATCCAGGCCCGCCGTGGGGTCGTCGTAGAGGAGAATCTTGGGCTGGAGGATGGTCGCTCGCGCGAAGCCCACGCGCTTCTGCATGCCGCCGGACAGCTCTCCCGGAAAGCGCGTGGCCGCGTGTGACAGGCCCACCTTCCCCAGCGTCTCGTTCACCGTCTGGGTGATGTCCGGCTCGGACATCTTCGTGCGCTCGCGCAGCGGGAACGCCACGTTGTCGAAGACGTTCAGCGAGTCGAACAGCGCGTTCGCCTGGAAGAGGATGCCCAGCTTGCGGCGCATCTGGTTGAGCTCGGGCTCGTTCATCTTCGCGACCTCCGCGCCCTCCACCAGCACCACGCCCCGGTCCGGCCGCATCAGGCCCATGATGTGCTTCATCAGGACCGTCTTGCCCGAACCGGACACGCCCATCAGCACGCAGGTCGTGCCCTCCGGCACCACCAGGTCCACGCCCCGCAGCGCCGCCTGCCCGCCAAACGACTTGTGCAGGTCCCGCACCTCGAGGGTCAGCTTCGGCGCCGGCTCACGGCTCGCGTCACTCATCGCCTTGGAACCCTACCGCGCGCGCCCCGCCGCCTGCTCCGGATTCACGCCGCCGCCTGCCCGCTCCCTCCGCTTCCGCCGCACGTACAGCCCCAGGCCGAACAGCCCCAGCGCCACGGAG
>NZ_RAWL01000283.1:0-11439 GCF_003668885.1 Corallococcus sp. AB049A
GCCCCTCGCGCCGTGCGCCCGGACCCCGCCGCCATGGCCCGGGCCGTCCGCGACTTCCTCACCGCCGCCGGGCTCGACCTGACGGACGTGAACCTGGTGGACACGCCCACGCGCGTGGCCGACGTGTGGGCGAACGGCTTCCTTGATGGCTACAGCCGCACGCCCGAGGAGGCGCTCGGGAAGACCTACCCCGCGCCCGCGGACTCCTCTGGAGAGCTCGTGGTCGTGACGGACCTGCGCTTCCACTCCATGTGCCCGCACCACCTGCTGCCCTTCACCGGCCGCGCGCACGTGGCCTACGTGCCGGGCTCTCGCGTGGTGGGCTTCGGGCGCATTGGCGCGCTGGTGGACCTCTTCGCGCACCGGCTCATCCTCCAGGAGGACCTGGCCCGGCAGGTGGCGCGCTCGCTCGCCCGCGTGCTCGGCAGCCCCGCCACCGCCTGCATCCTGGAGGCTGAGCAGGCCTGCCTGCGGCTGAGGGCCGACCACCAGCGCGACGCCGTCACCCACGCGGAGGCCTATGAAGGACGCCTGCGCAAGGACGGCCCCCTGCGCCGCGAGCTATGGGCCCGCCTGGGCGCGCGCGCGGGGGCAGGCCGATGAACCCCGCCGCCCGGACCTTCGAACGCGTGGCGCCCGAGCGCGTGACGCAGGTGCTGGAGGCCCTGGCGGGCGTGCTGTCCGAAGGTCAGGTGAAGCGCGACGAGGCCACGCTCGACGCCTACGCGCGCGACGAGTCCGACAGCGGCGTGTACCGCCCCGACGCCGTCCTGCTGCCGGAGACGACGGCGCAGGTGTCCGCCATCTTCAAGGCGTGCCAGGCGCACGGCGTGCCCTTCACCCCCTGTGGCGCGCGCAGCGGCAAGAGCGGCGGGTCGCTGCCCTTGAGGGGCGGCATGGCGGTGAGCCTGGAGCGCATGAACCGCATCCGCTCCATCTCCAGGGAGGACCTCACCGCGGTGGTGGAGCCCGGCGTGGTGACGGGCGACCTGATGAAGGCGGTGGAGGCGCAGGGGCTCTTCTATCCACCGGACCCGAACTCGTGGGAGTTCTGCACCCTGGGCGGCAACGTGGCGGAGAACGCCGGCGGCCCGCGTGCATTGAAGTACGGCGTCACGCGCGACTACGTCATCGGCCTGGAGTGGGTGATGCCGGATGGCGAGGTGCTGCGCGTGGGCCGGCGCACCATCAAGGGCGTGGCCGGCTATGACCTGGTGGGGCTCTTCGTCGGCTCCGAGGGCACGCTGGGCGTGGCCACCGAAATCACGGTGCAGCTGATTCCGCTGCCCCGCCAGGTGATGACCGCGCTGGTGGTCTTCCCCTCCGTATTGGACGCGGCGCGGGGCGTGTCCGCGGTGCTCGCCGCCGGCATCCTGCCGCGCTGCCTGGAGCTCATCGACGAGGTCGCCGTGCAGGCCATCGTGCACCGGGGCAGCTTCCAGTTCCCTCCGGGCGCGGGCGCCGCCCTCATCGCCGAGGTCGACGGCAACACCCCGGAAGGCGTCCTCGCGGAGCTCCAGATGTTGGGGGACCTCTGCACCCGGCACGGCGCCACCGAGACCCTGGTGGCCCAGGACGACAGCCAGCGCGAGAAGCTGTGGGCCGCGCGCCGCGTGATTTCGCCCGCGCTGCGCGCGCTCAAGCCCGCCAAGATTTCCGAGGACATCGTGGTGCCCCGCTCGAAAATTCCCGAAATCATCGAGCGGCTGAAGATGATGGGCGCCGAGCTGGGCCTCACCGTGGCCACCTATGGCCATGCGGGCGACGGCAACCTGCACGCCAACATCCTCTACGACGGCCCTGCCCAGCGCCCCCTCGTGGACGAGGCGCTGAAGCGCATGCTGATGCTCACCGTGGAGCTGGGCGGCACCATCACCGGTGAGCACGGCGTGGGGCACGCGAAGCGGGAATATCTGGCGCTGGAGCAGGAGCCCGCGCTGCTGGAGCTGCAGCGCGGGCTGAAGACCTTTTTTGATCCATCAGGTCTTCTCAACCCCGAGAAAATCTTCCCCGCGCCCAAGCGTTGAAGCCTTCGTGGCCGGAAACGTAGGTGCTGTCCCACCCGCCGCGTCGCGTGCTTCCAAAGGCCCGGAAGTGCGAGGACGTGACGGCCTTTTGACAAGGGTAGGCGGTCGAAATGCCCTTCTTGGAAGGAATGAGAAACCCTTTCCGTCGTTGCGCGTCCTAGTGACAGATGGACGCGGTTCGTCGGGGGATTCATCGCGTCCGGCAGTTACGAACGGAAGGACGGGAAATCATGGCCAACTCGACGAAGTTCGCGGCAGAGGGCCTTTCGCATTACCTGCGTCACCTGGGCGGCCACCAGCAGCTCACGCGTGAACAGGAGTACGAGCTGGCCCGCCAGGCCCGCAAGGGTGACGAGAGCGCCCGACAGACGCTCGCCAGCTCCAACCTCGCTTTCGTGGTCGCCGTGGCGAAGAAGTTCGCCAACCGCGGGGCCCGCCTGGACGACCTCATCCAGGAAGGCAACGTCGGCCTCATGAAGGCCATCGAGCACTTCGACCCGAAGAAGAACGTGCGCTTCGCCACCTATGCCGTGTGGTGGATCCGCGCCTACATCACCCGCTACCTGAAGGACAACCGCAGCCAGGTGCGCGGCGGCGAGGCGGAGCGCGGCAGCATGGTGGACTTCTCGCTGGACGCCACCATCGACGAGGAGGGCGAGACGACCTTCCTCGACCGGCTGGAGGACGGCGGTCCCTCGCCGCAGGAGTCGTTCCTCTCCCGCGAGCAGGACACCGAAATCCAGGAGGCCCTGCAGAAGGTGCGCAAGCGCATTGGCGACCTGGGCTGGGACATCCTCACGGAGCGCCTCACGCAGGACAAGCCGCTGACGCTGGAGGAGCTGGGCCAGCGCTGGGGCGTGTCGCGCGAGCGCGTTCGCCAGGTGGAGCTGAAGACGAAGAACTTCCTGGAGCGCTACCTCATCGCCTTCAACGAGAACGAGGAGCACACCGCCACGGCCGACGCGGCCTGAAGCGGCAAGCAGGAAGGCAGCTTCTGTTGCGTCGCCGACGGGACCTGGCGGGGTGTTCGCACCTTGCCGGTCCCGTCTTCGTTTTTGCCGCGCTGCGTCTGGTACGTTCGGTTGATGGTAGGCGAGCGTGCGTGCTAAGGCTTTTCGATGCGCTTGAAATTGCTTGCCCTTTGGGTGCTTTGGGCCGTCCCGGCACACGCCGCGGATCCCGCGCTGCTCGACCAACTCGACGCGTTGTACGCAAAGCGCAATGACGCGGAGTCCGCGAAGGCGCTGGACAAGCAGGTGTCCGAAGCGCTGAAGGCCGCGCCGGACGACTTCGACCTGGCGTGGCGCAAGGCGCGCATCCTCCAGTGGCAGGCGGACGGCGCCACGGAGAAGAAGCTCAAGATGGTCCTGGGCAAGCAGACCTGGGAGGCCGGGGACCTGGCCGCGAAGCTCCAGCCGGCGCGCGTGGAGGGCTACTACTTCGCCGCCTGCGGCATCGGCTCCTATTCGCAGGCCGTGGGCATCATGAAGGCGCTGGGCGACGGGCTGGAGGGCAAGTTCAACGAGCGCCTGGACACCGCGCTGAAGATCGACGCCACGTACGAGTACGGCGGTCCCTGGCTGGTGAAGGGGCGTTACTTCTATGAGCTGCCCTGGCCCAAGCGCGACCTGGGCAAGTCCGCCGAGTACTACCAGAAGGCCATCGCCAGGTTTCCGCAGTCGCTGCGCGCGCACTACTACCTGGCCGAGACGTTGCTGAAGGACGGCAAGGCGAAGGACGCGAGCGCGGCCATCGAGAAGGTCAAGCAGGGAAGCACCGCGTACAACCCCGCGGAGGGGCAGCGCGTGCAGCAGTGGGCCAAGAAGGTGGATGCCGACATCCAGGAGGAGCTCAAGTGAGGGCAGAGAGTCAGGTCACGACGGCTCCCGCGGCGGGCGGGACGCAGGAGCAGAACCTCGTCCAGTTGCTCGTTCAGCGGGCCCAGAACGCCTCCAAGGTAGGCGTGACGCACAAGAAGGACGGGCGCTGGCAGGACGTCACGTTCGCGCAGGTGCTGGAGGACGTGAAGGCGCAGGCGGCGGGCCTCATCGCCCAGGGCGTCCAGCCCGGGGACCGGGTGGCCATCTTCGCCAATACCAGCCTGCAGTGGATCATCGCGGACCTGGCCATCAGCGCGGCCCAGGCCATCACGGTGCCCATCTATGGCTCCAACACGCCGGATGAGTGCCGCTACGTCCTGAACCACTCGGAGACGAAGCTGCTGCTCGTCGACAACGACGAGAAGGACGCCAAGCAGGCCGGACGCCTGTCGCGCGTGCGCTCCAAGCTGGGGGACATCCCCTCGCTGCAGAAGATCGTCGTCTTCGAGGGGCCCATCTCCGGCGACAAGGAGATGTCGCTCGCGGACATGGTGGCCTCCGGCAAGGGCATCCCCCAGGCCGCAGAGTCCGCGTTCACCGAGCGCGTGTCGCAGGTGAAGTTGGACGAGACCAACATGCTCGTCTACACCTCCGGCACCACGGGTGACCCGAAGGGCGTCATCCTCACCCACGGCAACTGGGCCTACGAAGCGAAGGCCACCCAGGCCATGGGCATGATGAAGCCGGACGACTCCGTCATGCTCTTCCTGCCCCTGGCGCACGTGTTCGCCCAGGTGGTGAAGGCCGCGTGGCTGTCCATGGGCTTCCGCCTCATCATCGCGGAGTCGGTGGACAAGCTGCTCGCGAACCTGGCGGAGACGCGCCCCACGGTGCTGCCGTCCGTGCCGCGCGTGTTCGAGAAGGTCTACAACAACGTCGTGGCCAACGGCTCCGCGGCCCCCGGCGTGAAGGGCAAGCTCTTCAAGTGGGCCTTCGGCCTGTTCGACGAGTACGCCGAGGCCAAGGGTCAGGGCCGCGAGTACAGCTCGCTCCAGTTCAGCCTGGCCAAGAAGCTCGTCTTCTCCAAGGTGCGCAAGACGCTGGACGAGAAGCTGGGCGGCAACATGCGCATCTTCATCTCCGGCGGCGCGCCGCTGTCGCGGAAGATCGCCTACTTCTTCGACCTGCTCGACCTCAAGGTGCTGGAGGGCTACGGCCTCACGGAGACGAGCGCTCCGTGCAACGCCAACCGGGTGGAGAAGATCAAGATCGGCACCGTGGGTCCGCCCGTGCCCGGCACGGAGATCAAGATCGCCGCGGACGGTGAGATTCTCGTGCGTGGCCCCTGCGTGATGAAGGGCTACTACAAGAACCCCGCCGCCACCGCGGAGGTGCTGGAGCCGGACGGCTGGTTCCACACCGGTGACATCGGCGAGGTGGACTCCGACAACTACCTGCGCATCACCGACCGCAAGAAGGACATCATCGTCACCGCGGGCGGCAAGAACGTGGCGCCGCAGAACATCGAGAACACGCTCAAGACCTTCCCGCTCATCAGCCAGGCCATGGTCTACGGCGACAAGCGCCCCTTCCTGGTGGCGCTGATCACCGTGTCCGAGGATCCGGCCAAGAAGCTGCTGGAGGAGAAGGGCATCCCGGTGGGCACCTACGCGCAGAACTCCCAGCGGCCGGAGATCAAGGCGGCCGTCGAGGAGATCATCAAGAAGGTGAACGCGGAGATCCCCCCGTACTCCAGCATCAAGAAGATCGCCGTGATGGAGGCGGACTTCACGCAGGAGACCGGTGAGCTCACGCCCACCCTCAAGGTGAAGCGCAAGGTCGCCAGCCAGAAGTACCTCAAGACCATCGACGCCATGTACGAAGGCGCGAAGGTGATGGACTGACGTAAACGCCCGACGCCCGTCCATGGCCGCTTTCGAGCGGTCACGGTACGGGCGTCATGGGTGTCCGGGCAGTGAAGGTGAAGGAATCAGGCGTTGTGGCTGGGGGCCTTGGCGGCCACGTCCTTGTCCACGGTGGTGGACGCGGACAGCGTGCCGGCCTTCTTGTCGGAAGCCTCGTCCTTCTCCTCGTCGCTGGAGAAGCCGCGCTTGAAGTTTCGGAGCGCGCTGCCCAGGGACGAGCCGAGCTGAGGCAACCGCGAGCCGCCGAACAACAGCAGCAGCGCCGCGAAAATCAGAAGAATCTCAGGAAGCTTCAATCCCATGGCTTCGCTCCTCGCGAAAAACGCGGGGGAGCATACCGGTGGGAGGTGGGTCGCGCTAGCAACTCCCGCTTTCTGGCCTCATGCCTGCCAGCCCGCTGGATGCCCGAGTTCCTCTGACAGGGATAAGGGCAGCGTGAGGAAGAGGGTGGTGCCGCCCGCGTCCGCCTGGGCGCCCACCTGGCCTCCGTGGGCCTCCACCTCCTGGCGGGCCAGGAAGATGCGCAGCGGATCCTCCAGCTTGCGCTCCCGGAAGGCGCGCTCCTCGCACTGGAAGACGGTGGTGATGTCCTCTTCTGGATGGATGGCCCCCTCGCGGCGCACCTCCACCCGCACCTGATGACCCAGGCGCTCGGCGCGCACATGCAGGGACTCCCCCGGCTGCGCGCGGGAGAGCAGGTGGTGGGCGAAGGCCTCCACCGCGTGCTGGATGCGGCCCGCGTCCACCTGGACGTCGGGCAGCTCCGGCAGCGTGTCCAGCACCACCTCCACGTTGGAGGCGGTGGCCGCGGCCCGCATGCGCTCCACCGCGGCGTCCAGGATGGGCAACAGCGCCTGGCGCTCGCGCTCACACGCCAGCGCGCCCAGGTCCGCGCGGCTGGAGTCGAAGAAGTCCTGGGCGAAGGAGAGCGCCCGGTCCGCGTTGCGCAGGATGGTCTCCAGCCCGCGCTGCGCCTTGGGCTCCAGCGGGATGCGGCCGTTGAGCAGCAGCGCCGCGTACGAGCGGATGTTGGCCAGCGAGCCGCGCAGGTCGTGCGACGCGAGCGACAGGTAGCGCACGCGGTCCGCCACGCGCTCGCTGGCGGGGGCGGCCTGCGACACCTGCCCCACGGACGCCTGGCCCAGACTCCAGGGCACCGGCAGCGCCCACACCAGGCGGCCGCCATCCTCCAGGGACTCCTCGCCCACCAGCAGGGTGCGCTCCTCGCGCTCCCAGAGATTCCGCTCGCCGTCCTTGCGGCGGAAGCCCGCGGCGGCCATCAGCCCGTCAATGCCTGATACGCCCGGTGCGGGTGGCAGGGCCTCCAATCCCAGGTAGTCCAGGAGCAGGGGGCCGAGCAGGCGGGGCGTCCCCTGACGGGGCATGAGCGCGAGCCCCGGCGCGGCTTCGTTGCCTCCAGGTGTCTCCCCCAACCACGTCACGCGCAACCTCCCCGGGCCGTGCCTCGAATCAACGGAAGGGTGGGCAGTGACTGTCGGTTTTGCAACGGGCTCCCGCTTCGCGCGGACGGCCCTTGATTTCTTGCACCCGTAGGGCCAGTGATGATGAAAGATCGGCCCACGGCAGCGGCATCGGGGAGACACCTCTGACCTCGCTCAACGCACAGCATTCTGGAGCACCCGTGGTGCTCGTCGTGGACGATGATCCCGACATCCTCGAAGCGCTTTCGGAGATCCTCGAGGCCGAAGGCTTCGAGATCCGCCGGGCCCGCAACGGCAAGGAGGCCCTGGAGCGCCTGGAGCCGGACCCTCCGCACCTCATCCTCCTGGACCTGATGATGCCGGTGATGGACGGCTGGGAGTTCGCCCAGCGCATGCGCCAGAAGCCGGACTTCGCTGCCATCCCCATCATCGTCCTCAGCGCGGACCGCAACGTCGGCAGCAAGGCGAAGGACATTGGCGCCATGGGACACCTGGCCAAGCCCTTCGAGCTGAACGACCTGCTGTCGATGGTGCGACAGTCCCTGAATCCCTCGGCGGACACCTCGCGCGTCTGAGCACTCCGGCGGTGGCCGTGCTTGACCCCACCGTGGGGCGACACTACGGTCCGCGCAGGACTGATTCACCAATCAACGCTGAACGCTGAAGGAGCGAATCATGGCGAGCGCGAAGGACATCATCGAGGGGCAGATCCCGGAGAAGCTGAAGGCGAAGCCGGAGCTGGCGAAGGAGATCAACGCCATCATCCACTTCGACGTCTCCGGCGACGGCGGCGGCAAGTGGACCCTGGACACCACCAAGGAGGATGGCTGGGTGTCCGAGGGCCTCAACGGCGCGTCCAAGATGACGGTCTCCGTCAGCAACGAGGACTTCGTGAAGATCCGCGAGGGCAAGCTCAACCCGCAGATGGCCGCCATGTCGGGCAAGCTCAAGTTCAAGCCGATGGACATGGGCCTCGCCATGAAGCTGGCGAAGCTGCTGAGCTGAGCCTCTCCGTAGCGTGTCGCACCGGCGGCGCGTCACCCCTCGTGGGGACGCGCCGTCCGCATGTCTCCACCTCCCCCTGGAGCCCCCTCGAATGTCCGAGCCGTCCTCCCCCCTCGCGGGCCTGCGCGTGTTGGACCTGTCACGCCTGCTGCCCGGCCCCTACGCGACGCTGGTGCTGGCGGACCTGGGCGCCACCGTGGACACCGTGGAGGACCCGGACGTGGGGGACGCCACCCGCCACATGCCGCCGCACCGGGACGGGGAGGGCGCGCTCTACTACGGGCTGCACCGCAACAAGCGCTCGCTCGCGCTGAACCTCAAGTCGCCGGAAGGCCGCGACGCGCTCCTGCGCCTCGTCTCGCGCTACGACGTGCTGGTGGAGAGCTTCCGCCCCGGCGTCATGGACAAGCTGGGCCTGGGGGAGGCGGTGCTGCGCCAGAAGAACCCCCGGCTGATCTATTGCGCCATCTCCGGCTACGGCCAGACGGGGCCGGACCGGCTCAAGGCGGGGCATGACCTGAACTACGTGGCCCGCGCGGGCCTGCTGGGCTACGGCGGCGAGGCCGGCGGCGCGCCCGCCTTCCCGGGCGTGCAGGTGGCGGACATCGGCGGCGGCAGCCTCTTCGCGCTGGTGGGCATCCTGGCCGCGCTGCACGAGCGCGAGCGCACCGGCGTGGGCCGCTTCGTGGACGTGTCCATGACGGACGGCGCGCTGGCCTTCCTCCACCTGCACCTGGCCTCGCGCCTGTTCATGGGGCAGGAGGGCGCGCCGCTCGCGCGCGGAAGCGAACCCCTCAACGGCGGCTATCCCAGCTACGGCCTGTACCGCACCGCGGATGACCGCTGGCTGGCGGTGGGCGCGCTGGAGCCCAAGTTCTTCGGCGCGCTCAGCGCGAAGCTGGGCCGGCCGGAGCTGCTGGATGACGCGTACTCTGGCGGTGAAGCCAGCGCGCGCGTGAAGTCGGAGCTCACCCGCATCTTCGCGAGCCAGCCGCTGTCGCACTGGCGCGAGCAGCTCCGTGGCCCGGAGTTCTGCGTGGAGCCGGTGTCGGAAGGTGACGAGGTGCTCGCGGATCCGCAGCTGCGCGCACGCGGCCTCTTCGTGGACACGGACGATGCGCAGCGCGGCATGCGCGTCACGCACCTGCTCACGCCGCTGCGCATGGGCGACGTCGCGCTGCGTCCACCGCCGGCGCTCGGACAGCACTCGCGCGTCATCCTGGAGGATGCGGGTTTCACCGCTGAGGAAATCTCGCGCCTCATTGCATGAATGCCGTGTGAATCGGACCTGCGAAGGCGGGTTCGCACACGGATCCAAAGTGACCCGTTGCTGATTGACAGCTCCGGAGCCACAGTTAGATCTTTCCTGTTTTCTGACTGGGAAATCGACTTTCAAGCCCTGGGAAGGAAGGTCCCCCGTGCCCGACGCGCAGGAGCTCGAGTCATACATCCGAAGGAAGTTCGCAGAGCACGTAGGCCTGACGGAGGCGGAGCTGTTCGCCGAGGACCTGACGCTCTCGGAGCTGATTACCCGCTCCGAGCGCATGACCAACAGCGTGGATTTGATGGAGGCCTTTGCCCGGACGTCCAACGGGCTGCGCAAGGATTTTGGACTGCGGGTCCGGCTGCCCGCGCTGTCGCTGGATACGCCGGTGTCCAAGGTCCTGTCGGTGTTCATGGGCGAAGTCACGAACCCGGAGCGCAAGTCCGCATGAGTGTCCTGGCGCGCAGCCTCGAGCACGAAGAAGAGACCGTCGCCACCCCCCACTCCCTCCCGCGTGAAGGCCGCCCGGCCATCATGGCGGAGCTGTACGAAGCCCTCACGCAGCGCGGCCTGTCGCTGGTGGACATCACCTGGGAGCAGCAGCGGCTGCACGAATCCCGGCGCTGGAGCGTGGTGGAGATGCTCTCCAGCGTGGACTTCTCGCGCATGAGCGAGTCCGACCGGCACCTGGTGTGGAACGCCGGGCGGGCGGAGCTGACGACGAAGCCGGGCGCGGACCGGCTGGAGCGGCTGGCGGACGTGGAGTGCCGCCGGTGGCAGGAGCAGAACCCCACCGTCGCCGCCATCATGCAGGCGTGCGGCACGTGGAGCCGCTACTGGAACGAGGAGGAGGCGCACCACGAGACGGCGTTCAACCGCCTGTCCACGGTGCTCAAGCTGGAGCCCATCAGCGACGCCACCTTCATCGAGTTCCGCAAGGTGTTCCCCGACGACGACATGCTGCGCACGCTCACGCTCTTGTCCATCTCCGAGGTGGTGGCGGCGGTGGACTACGGCCAGTGCTCGCAGATGGTCCAGGACCCGGGCCTGCGCGCGCTCTTCAAGCAGGTGGCCGCGGACGAAGTGCAGCACATGAACTACTTCATCGCCTTCGCCAAGGCGCTGGTGGACAGCGGGGCGTACCAGGCGAAGGAGGCGTTCGCGGTGGCGCACCTGTTCCTGCGCGACGGCGGTGAGCTGCACGGCAGCAAGCGCGAGCGCGTGGAGGATCGCGACACCCACGTCAACTGGTGGGATCAGCTGGAGCACCGCGAGGGCTTCTACGCGCCGGACGCGCTGCGCAAGAAGGAGCAGCTCATCTTCCACGCCCTCAAGCGCATCACCGGCCTCACGGTGAACTCGCGCGAGGAGGTGGAGGACACCTGGATGGAACTCGTCGGGTGTTGATGGGCCTGGGCCACGACCTCCAGGCCATCTCGGAGCTGGAGGCCGCCAGGGCGCTGCGGGAGCCGGACGTCTTCTTCACCGCCGCGGAGCTCGCCCACTTCGAGCGCGCGGCGAACCCGGTGGAGAGCCTGGCGGCGGGCTTCAGCGCGAAGGAGGCCCTCTTCAAGGCGCTGCCCGCCGTGGAAGGGTGGTTCTGGACGGACGCGGAGCTCGTCCATGACGCCCGGCACGCGCCGCGCTTCCGGTTTCACGGCACGCTCGCGGCGCACCTGGCGCGCGAGGGCCTGCAGGTCGCCGTATCGCTGTCCCATAGCGGCGGGTTCGTCTCGACGGTGGTTCTCGTGACGCGCGCGCCGTCCCCCTGAAGTCGCTGTCCTCCCCCGGCAGCCAGAAGGACATCCCCCGTGCACTTCGAAGAGTCGTCTCTCACGCTGCGCGTGCGTCCCAACGACCTGGACACCCTGGGGCACGTGAACAACGCCACCACGCTGGAGTACCTGGAGGCAGGCCGCTGGGCCTGGTTGGAGCGGCAGGGGCTGACGCGCGGGG
>NZ_RAWL01000284.1:0-11346 GCF_003668885.1 Corallococcus sp. AB049A
GCACCCCGCTGTCCCCCGGACACGCCACGTCCCCGTAGGGGTTCACGTCCGGCCGGCACAGCGCGTACGTCACCGTCACCGGACGCGCGTCCGGCGTCACCGCCAGCGCGGTGAACGTCACCGGCGGCGGCAGCGTGGAGGCGTTCGGATCCAACGCCAGCTCCGGCGGCTCCGCCTTGATGCCGAGCACGCGCACGCTGCGAATCTCACTCTGGGCGTCGAAGTCGGGGCCGCTGCACGCGGTGGAGCCCAGCAACGCAATCACAGACAGCAGGACGGGAGTGCGCATGGCGTCAGAAGGCTCCCTTCAGGCCGAGCACGGGCAGGATGGGCAGGCCCTTGAAGAACTCGCGCTGAGAGTAGTTGTAGTTGTAGGCCACGCCCTCGACCGACTGGTTGTTGTACGCGTTCGTCAGGTCCAGGTAGAGGTCCAGGTTCCACGTGTCGAAGATGAGGTTCTTGTCCACGCGGATGTCCAGCTGGTTGAACGACGGCAGCCGCTGCGAATTGACCCGCCCGTAGTACGGGATGAACACGTCCGACGTGTCGTCGCGCTTGGAGCCCAGCACCGGCGTCGTCGGGTTGCCGGACGCGAAGCGGAACCGCGCGCCCACCTCCCAGCCCTTCGGCAGCTTGTAGCTGGCGATGGCCGTCAGCACGTGCGTCTGGTCGTTGTCGAACTTGCGCCAGCGCGCGTCCGGCGCGTCCCGGCGCTCGCTGCGCGACAGCGTGTACGAAATCCAGCCGAACAGCCGGTCCGTCAGCGCCCGGCGCACCAGCAATTCAAATCCGTAGATGCGCCCCACGCCGCCGTTCTTCAGGTTCTCCGGCACGGACTCGCCGTTGCGCACGACGCGCGCGTTGGAGCGCACGATGAGGTCATCCAGGTCGTTGTAGAAGACCTCGCTGCCCACGAACCACTCCGGCCGCGCCTGCCACTCGGCGCCCACGCTGTACTGGAGCGACCGCTTCGCTCCCAGGTCCGGATTGCCGAACCCCGGCGACGGCTCATCCTGCACCGGCGGGCTGTGGTAGACGCCCGCGCCGCCCTTCAGCGTCAGCGTCTCCGTGAGCGCGTAGCGCACCGCGAGCCGGGGGTTCACCGAGCGCTTCACCTCCTGCTGGTCCGTGAAGACGTAGCTCTCCGTGCGCACGCCCGGCACCACCAAGAGGTCCTTGATGGGCCGCCACCGCACCTCCGCCCACGCGGACGGGTAGTACTGGGTGAACTTCCCGTCGATGTTGATGAGGTCCTCCGTGACGAGCGGCGACGGAGGCTCACCTTCCCGAGGCGGCTGCTGGATGCTGGCCCTCACGTTCGCCAGGTTCGCCACCACGTCCAGGCCGCCCGCCACCGTCACGCTGTCGTTGAACGCGTACTCCACCGTGGGCCGCAGATACAGGTCCGTGGACGCGATGCGCAGCCCGCGCTCGCCAATCTGGAAGTCCAGGATGGTGTTGCCCACCAGCGCGTGCGTGTCGAGCGTCAGCTTGCCCTCGCGGAACTGGTGCCGCAGGCGCAGCTGGTTGAAGCCCGTCGTCACGTCCAGGCCGCCATTCACGGTGGGATCGCCATCCGCCGGCTGGTCCAGCAGCAACGCCAGCCGGTCGCGCGACGTCAGGCCCTGCAGCGTGAAGGTGTGGCGGCTCGCCGGCTTCCACACCAGCTTCGCCTGCGCGTCGTAGTAGCGCGGCGCCACCTGGAGGCTGTCGTCGTCGAACGGCACCGCCTTGAGCACCAGGTCGATGTACGAACGCCGGCCGCCAATGGCGAAGCTCAGCGTGTCCGTGATGGGCCCCTCCACCACGGCGTTGGATTCAATGAGGCTGATGCCCACCGTGGCGTGGAACCGGTCCGTGCGGGGCTCGCGGCTGCGCACGTTGATGACGCCGCCGGTGATGTCGCCGTAGTACGCGGAGAAGTTGCCGGGCAGGTAGTCCACCGCCTCCAGCAGGTCCGAGTTGTACACGGAGGTGAGGCCACCGAAGTGGTACAGGATGGGGATGCGCAGGCCGTCCAGGAAGACGCCGGACTCCTGCGGGCTGGTGCCTCGGATGACCAGCGCGCCGCCGTTGAACGCGGGCCGCGCCACGCCCGGCAGGTTCTGCACCACCTTGAGCGTGTCACCCTGCGTGCCCGGCACGCGCTGCACCTCCGCCACGGTGATGGTCGTGCGCGTCACCTCCTTGCGCTCGCGGTCGCTGCGGACCACCGTCTCGTACTGGCTGAAGATGCGCTTCTGCACGTAGTACGTGGCGCGCGTCTCCTTGCCCTCTTCGATGGTCTCCTGCGTCTTGAAGCGGTCGTAGTTGCCCATCACCACGACCACCGGGTGCGTGCCCACGGGGACGCCCCGGAAGGAGAAGCGCCCTTCGTCGTCCGTGACGGCGGAGCGGTCCAGTTCCGTGAGCACCACCTCCGCGCCCACCAGGGGCTTGCGCGTGCCGCGCTCCAGCGCCTGGCCGCTGAAGTTCACCGGGCCCTGCGGCTCCTGGACCCCACCGTCCGGCGAGACCTCCGGAGGCGCTTCCGGCGCGCGGAAGACGAACTGGTAGGCGTACTGGATGCGGACCGGCGCGGGGACGTTGTCCACCTCCGCGGGCTCGAACTGGAACTGCTTCACCGCCTCCACGGCGGCCTCGTCGAAGCCGTGGCCCGCGGGCTGGGTGATTTCGACGTTCGTGACGGCGCCCGTCTCCGAGATGTCGATGAACATCACCACCGTGCCCTCGAGCTGCTGGGCGGCGGCGTCCGGCGGGTAGGCGGCTTCGACCTGACGCAAGAGGGCGGGCGGCCTGGTCAGCACGCCCGTGGGAGCGCCTGCGTCGCCAGCGGGGGTTCCTGCGTCCGGAGCCTGTGCCACGGCTCCGGTCGCAAGCAATACACAGACGACGCAGAGGAGCGTTCTCATGACGGGTGCGCGGGTCTCCCGCGCGCCGTCCTAGCGCCCTCCGAGGCTGGGCGCGAGCACGATTTCGATGCGCCGGTTCTGGCTCTTGTGCTCCGGCGTGTCGTTGGGGACCAGCGGCTGGTACTGCCCGTAGCCCGCCGCGGACAGCATCGTCGGATCCACGCCAGCGTCCTGCAGCGAACGAACCACCGCCATGGCGCGCGCCAGGCTCAGCTCCCAGTTGGTGGGGAACTGTCCGCCGCCGGTGGGCACGTCATCCGTGTGGCCCTCCACGCGCACGATGCGGCCCTGCACCGTCTTGAGCGCGTCGGCGATCTTCGTGAGCGCCTCCTGCCCTTCCTTGCCCACGCGCGCGGAGCCGGACGCGAAGAGGATCTTGTCCTTGAGCTGCACGGTCATCCGGCCCTTCATCTCCGACAGTTCAATCTTGCCGTCGGAAATCTCCTGCTTGAGGGACTGGGCCAGGTTCTCGTACTCGGAGCTCTTCTTCTCCAGCTCCTCCTTCGCCTGCGCGAGCTTCTTGGCGTTGCGCCCCAGTTCGTCGTTGAGCGCGGCCAGCTGCGCGTTCTTGTCCTCCAGGGCGCGGCGCTCGGCCGCGGCGGTGGTGAGGCGGTTCTCGGAGGCGTCCAGGCGCGTCTGCAGCGCGGTCTTCTCCTGCTCCAGCGCGGCCTGCTTCTCCTCCAGCTCCTTCACCTTCGCCTCGGCCGCCGTGCGGGCCGCCTTCTCATCCGTGAGGTTCTTCGTCAGCCCCTCCGCCTCCAGGGCCTTCTCGTTGAACTTCCCCTGCGAGACGCAGCCCGTGGAGAGGGCAACGAGGGCAGCCAGAACCAGACGTGTCCGCATAGGTGCGATTCCTCCTGACAAGGATGTTGGTGGGTCCGAGACTACCGCGCTCAGACCCGCCGCCTAGGAGAAACGCGCATCCAATTTGAGGCCCAACTTCCCTGCCAGGCGAGCCGGCTACTTGGGGAAGATGGGGTGGGTGTCCAGCCAGGAGCTGAAGAGGGCGTCGGCGAAGGACTTGCCGGGGATGTGGACGCCGCCGGACGCGCCGCCGGAGACGTGGAGGCCGGAGCCGGGCAGGTAGGTGAGGACCAGGTCGTCGCCCTTGCGCACGTCATGGAGGGACGACAGGAGCTTCTCCAGGGACTGGTTGAGGGCGTCCTGGCGCATGGCCGGGTTCTGGCGCAGGCCCTCGCGGAAGCTGCCCACCAGCTGGTCCTTGGTGATGGTGCGCAGGAAGCGGAAGTGCAGGCGCTTCAGGCTGTTGGAGGCGACGGCCTCCTTGAAGCAGGTGGGCTCCTCCTCCATGTAGAGGCTCCACACGTACACGTTGAAGAAGAGCTTCTTCTTCAGCTCCATGTGGGTGAGCGCCAGCGTCTTGCCCTCCACCTGGAGGGAATCCGGCATGTTGACCCCGCCCGCCTGTCCCGCGTGGGCCACAGAGCCCACCAGCAGGAGCAGCCCCAGCGCGACCCCTCGCGCCCCCTTTGTCCACGCCGTCCCCGTCATCGCCTTCCCCTTCACCCTCTTCCCACAGTCGGTGATCGCAACGGTGCGCATGCTCTGGAAAACCGCCACGGCGGCGATCATTGGTTTGTGCACCATTGGACGGCATCAAGACGCCCAAGGCAAGGCTGTTGGGGGCTCAAGTGACTCCCCGGCTGTCAGGTAGCCGGGACGGATGGCACAGGGCGTCGTGAAACCTGGGAGATGGGACTACTCCGGAGGCAACGTACGGAAGGCCACCTGGAACGCGATGCTTTCGCGTGCGCGAGACAGCAGCCGGTAGACGTGTCCCGCCTCATCCAGGCGCCCGATCCATCCGCACGCCCGTGACCTCGGCGTCGTGGACCTCCACGTTCAGGAAAGCCATCGCGGGGAACAGTCTGTCACCCAGCCGCGACCGCCCTCAACTCGGGCATCAGTGGTTTCTCCATTCCAGCGCGTCCTGCCTCGGCATCGAGCACCTCCACGAGCATCCTCGCCATCGATGAAGAAGTCCCCAAGGGGTCGTACGGCTCGATGGCTCCCTCAGCAAGCCGCCAGCGGACATAGCGTCCTGAATATCTCTTTCCCATTGGAGACAGACCCACCTTTGGTTCCGCGGCGTAGGCTCACCGCCCATGAGCGCTTCCGTCCACTTCCGCACCTGCAACCTCTGTGAAGCCATGTGTGGCGTACGCATTGAAGTGGCGGATGGGCGCATCACGTCCATCAAGGGCGACGCGGAAGATCCTTTCAGCCGGGGCCACATCTGTCCCAAGGCCGTGGCGCTGCGCGACCTGCACGAGGATCCGGACCGGCTGCGCCACCCCATGAAGCGCACCGCTTCCGGTTGGGAGCGAGTGTCCTGGGAGGACGCCTTTCGCGACATCAGCCAGCGGCTCCATGACCTCCAGAAGGAGCACGGGCCGAACAGTGTGGGGGCGTACCTGGGCAACCCCAACGTGCACAACCTGGGCGCGATGATGTTCGCCCCCCGGCTCCTTCGCGCGCTGCGCACGCGCAACCGGTTCTCCGCCACGTCCGTGGACCAGCTGCCCCATCAGCTCGCGGCCCACCTCATGTTCGGGCATCAGCTGCTGGTGCCCATCCCGGACATCGACCGCACGCGGTACATGCTCATGCTGGGCGCGAACCCGCTCGCGTCCAATGGCAGCCTGATGACGACGCCGGATGTGCGCGCCCGGCTGCGCGCCATCCAGGAGCGCGGGGGCAAGGTCGTCGTCATCGATCCCCGCCGTACAGAAACGGCAGCCATCGCGGATCAGCACGTCTTCGTCCGTCCTGGCACGGATGCGCTGGCGCTCTTCTCCTTGCTGCATGTCGTGCTGGAGGGGAACGCGCACCGCATGGGACGGCTCGCGGCGTTCGTGGACGGCTTGGACACCGTGCTGCCGCTCGTCCGCGACTTCCCTCCGGAGCGCACGGCGCCGCACACGGGCATCGCGCCGGACGTGCTTCGCGGCATTGCCCGGGACTTCCTCGCCGCGGATGGCGCCGTTTGCTACGGCCGCGTCGGCGTGTCCACGCAGCCGTTCGGCTCGCTCTGCCAATGGCTCATCAACGTCCTCAACATCGTCACCGGCAACCTGGACCGCGAGGGCGGCGCGCTCTTCACCCTTCCGGCCTTCGACCTCATCGGCGGGCCTCGAGCGTTCGGCGTCAGCCCTGGCAGCCATGGCCGCTGGAAGAGCCGGGTCCGGGGCCTGCCGGAGTCCTCTGGAGAGCTACCGGTCGCGGCGCTCGCGGAGGAGATCCTCACCCCGGGCGAAGGCCGCATCCGCGCGCTCATCACCCTGGCTGGCAACCCCGTGCTGTCCACGCCCAACGGCACGCAGCTGGATACGGCGCTGGGACAGCTCGACTTCATGGTGAGCGTGGATCCGTACCTCAACGAGACCACGCGCCACGCACACTACATCCTGCCGCCCGCGTCCCTGCTGGAGCGAGGACACTACGACCTCGTCTTCCACGTGCTCGCCGTGCGCAACACCGCGAAGTATTCGCCGCCGGTGTTCGCCGCCGGTCCGGACGCGCGCCAGGACTGGGAGATCGTCCTGGAGCTCCAGCACCGCCTGGAGACCCTGCGCAAGGGACGAAGCATCCGAGCACAGCTCCAGCACCAGGCCCTCAAGCGCCTGGGGCCGGAGCGCATCCTCGACCTGGGCCTGCGCATGGGGCCGTATGGCTCACGTTTCCATCCACTCAAGAAGCACGGCCTGTCACTCGCGAAGCTTCGCGCAGCGCCACACGGCATCGATCTGGGCCCGATGAAGCCCAGCCTGCCCGGCCGGCTCCGCAACCGCGCCAAGCGCATCCAGCTTGCACCGGAGCTGCTGGTCGCGGACGTGGCCCGGCTTCGCGCCGCCTTCCCGGACGACGCGGCACCTCGCGAAGGCGAACTGCTGCTGATTGGCCGGCGGCACCTGCGAGACAACAACTCATGGATGCACAACGTGCCGGGGCTCGTGAAGGGCCGTCCCCGGTGCACGCTCATGGTGCACCCGGATGACGCCTCACGCCTGGGGCTCACCGAAGGAGCGAACGCCACCATCCGCTCGCGAGTCGGAGAGGTCACCGTTCCCGTCGCCGTCACTGCGGACGTGATGCCCGGCGTCGTCAGTCTGCCGCACGGCTACGGCCATCAGCGTCCCGGCATCCGCCAGCAGGTCGCCAGCGCGCACGCAGGCGCCAGCATCAACGACCTCACGGATGATCAGGCGCTGGACGTCGTCAGCGGCAACGCAGCCTTCAGCGGCACGCCGGTCCAGGTCCGGCCGGCCTGAGCCCCCGAACAGCCTGGGGTGTACCCCGCCGGTCTGACGCGGTTCCAAAAAACCTGTCCGACAGTCGGACAAGTTCAGCCGCCCGGATGGGACGGAGGCTCCCCGGCCACGGTCCTCAAAAACCTGTCCGACTGTCCGACAGGTCTCTGCGGCCAGGCTGGCGCAGAGCCCCCAGCATCGGTTCTCCAAAAACCTGTCCGATTGTCCGACAGGTTTCCGCTGCCTGGATGAGGCGAGCCCCTGGCCAGGGGCTTCCGGGAACCTGTCCGACTGTCCGACAGGTTTCCGCTACTTGGATGGGGCGGCGGGCCTCAGACGCGGTTCTCCGAAACTTGTCCGACTGTCGGACAGGTTTTTGAAGTTCGCCGCCGCCGGGGTGGCCCTGCCCGAAGGCCTCGGACCTGGCTGACCGCGTTGGCCGTCACTCCGGAACGCTTTCTGTCAGGGCGCTGGCCAGTGCGGCGATGTGCCGCTCGTCGGTGCCGCAACACCCTCCGAGCAGGCGCGTGCCGCATTCCTCGTGGACGCGCGCCATCTCCCTCGCGAATGCGTCCGGCGTTTCGCTGTCGAGCTCCGCGCGCCCATCCAGTTCCTCGGGCGAGAGGCGGGAGGTATTGGCCTGCAGGCCCACCACCCGCTCACCGAGGGACGGCGAGGCAGCCAGTTGGCGCGACAGGCCTTCGCGGAAGACGGAGGGATGGACGCAATTCACCATGTACGCGGTCGGGCGCGCGCCAGGCAGGGCATCCATGCGCGCCACGGCTTCGGCCAGCGGAGTTCCGTCGAGCAGCGTCCCCGTGGGACGGAGGATGAAGCTCAGCAGGAATGGCGCGCCCGTGCGCGCCATCGCCTGGGCGAGGCCCTCCGCCTCCGAGAGGGCCGGCAACGCCTGCGCCACGAGGAAGTCCACCCCGGCGCGTGCCAGTGCTTCAACGTGGGGCGCGTGGAAGGCCGCGGCCTCCTCGCGTGAGAGCGCTTCTTCGGGCCGGTAGGCATCCCCTCGACACCCGACGAGCCCTCCGATGAAGACTCCCTCACCCCGGCTGCCCACCTCCTCACGCAGGCCCGCGAGCAACTTCACCGCCTCGCCGAAAACGTCGCGGCCGGTGAGGCCCGCTCGCGCGAGCCGTTCCGCGTTCGCGCGCCAGGTGGGCGTGAGCAGGAGCGTGGGCAGGCCGTGGCGCAACCCGATGTCGCGATAGTCGCGGTAGATGCCGGCGAGCGCCTCGCGTCCCTCCAGGTGGAAGAGGAGGCCCGCGTTGGCCACGTGCGGATCCAACAGTCCCGCGGGATGGCGGCGCAGACGTTCGACCACGGAGCCTTCGGTGAGCACCCGGGGTGCCTTCTGCAGGGTTTGAATGAACCGTGCATGGTTCGCCTGACCGCTCATCCGCGCGCCTCTCCTTCCGCATCACCGCGATGCCTGGAGTCAGTTGTACTGGTTGCGTCCCGCCATGACACCGCCGTCGACATCCCAGATGGCGCCGGTGACCCAGGAGGCCTCGCTCGACAACAGATGGGCAAGGGTCCGCGCGACATCCTCCGCACGGCCCACGCGGCCCAGCGGATGGACGTAGATGGGGGTCTCGACGACCGCGGGCGAAACCGCGTTGACGCGGATGCCATGGCCGGCCAGCTCCATCGCCAGGTGCTGCGTCAGTGAATGCAGTCCCGCCTTCGCCATCGAATAGGCCGAGGAGGGAGTCGCCTGGATGGCCTGGCGGGCCCACATCAAGCCGATGTTCACGATGGCGCCCCCCTTGCCCAGTGCGACCATGGATTTCGCGACGGCCTGCGTGATGAAGAAGACCGCCTTGTTGAGGTCGAGGTACTGGTCGTAATCGCGCTCCTCGTGCTCCAGGAACGCCTTCGGCAGGAAGACGCCCGCGGCGTTGACCAGCAGCGTCGCGTCGGCGTGCTCCCCTTGCAGCCGGGCCATCAGCGCCTGCCTCTCGGCGCTCGAGGTGATGTCCGCGCGCAGGCCCTCCACGGGACCGAACGCGGCCAGCTCCGTGACGGCGGCCTGGAGTTTGTCCTCCCGATGCCCGATGACCACGGCTCGCCCACCCTCCTCGAAGATGAGCTATCTCGTCAGCGAGAGGATTCATGCGCCTGACCAAGTGAGGTCACAATCGAGATGATCTTGGCTTCCGGCAAAGGAAATCTTGACCGCCCATGAGCGCACCCGAACACCTCAATGCCTTGCGCGCCTTCGAGGCGAGCGCCCGGCACGAAAGCTTCTCCGCCGCTGCCTCTGAACTTCACGTGACCCCGGCGGCGGTCGGGCAGCTCGTGCGAAGCCTCGAGGAGGCGCTCGGCACGCCGCTGTTCCACCGGGGCACGAGCGGACGGAAGCGGCTTGTCCTCACCGAAGCGGCCCAGCGGGCGCTGCCGGACATCCGCGCGGGGTTCGAGCGGCTGAGCATCGGCGCCGCCCGGCTGAAGGAGGGCTCGTCGGCCGGGGTGCTGACCGTCACGGTCAGCCCCGCCTTCGCGGCCAAGTGGCTCCTGCCACGCCTGGAGCGGTTCCAGGCCGCATGGCCAGAGCTGGACGTGCGGTTGGATGCGTCCACCGACCTGCTCGACTTCGCCGCTCGCGGAGTGGACATCGGCGTGCGCTACGGAGCTGGGAGCTGGCCCGGACTGGCAGCGGAGAAGCTGCTCGACGAGGAGGTGTATCCCGTCTGCTCACCGGCGCTCCTGCGGCAGAACCGCCGTCCGCGCCGGCCGTCGGACCTGCGCGGCCTGCGGCTCATCCACGACAGGTCCGTGGATGCGCGCCTGGGATTCGCCACGTGGGATGCATGGCTGGAGAAGGCGGGCGCGAAGGGCGTCGAGACGCAGCCGGGCTTGCGCATCAACAACTCCGCCTCGGTGTTGCAGGCGGCCATCGACGGACAGGGAGTGGCGCTGGCCCGCAGTATCATGGCGCATGACGACCTCGCGGCCGGACGGCTGGTGCGCCTGTTCCCGGAGGTCGAGTTCCCTTCCGTGCTCGCCTACTACGTCGTCTACCGGCCCGAATGCGCCACGCTGCCGAAGCTGGTGGCGTTTCGTGACTGGCTCGTTCGCGAGGCGGCGAAGAGGACCTAGCGGTACACCGGCGCGGGCAGCACGGGGGGCACCACCGGCGCGGCGGCCGCGACCTTGGCCTTCGCTCGCCACACCAGCGGCGTCAGCGCTCCCACCAGCACGAACACCGCCTGCACCGTGTGCGCGAGCAGCGCGATGGACATCGCCTTCGCCGCCGTCGTCCCCATCGCTCCCGCCGCCAGTGAGAACATCCCGTCCGTCACCCCCACCTGTCCTGGCACCAGCGAACCCATCGCCAGCGCCACCAGGTAGAGCCCCTGCGTGAAGAGCGCCTGCACCACCGTCGAGTCGATACCCACCGCGTGCGCCAGCACCGCGTACTGCATCACCTGCAACACCCGGCTGCCCAGGAACGCCAGCATGGGCCGCCAGGGACACAGCCCTCCGGCGCACAGCGAGGCCTGGAACGCTTCCGCGTGGGTGCCCCACTTGCCGCACCGCCTGCGCATCCACGCGCCCACCCGCTTCGCCCGCAGCCCCGCGCGCACGCCCAGCGACGCGAGCAGCAACACGACCCCGTGCACCAGCATCGCCACCGTGAACGCGCTCCAGCCCGTCATCAGGTACGCCGCCAGCGCGCAGGGGAAGGAGATGAGCCCTCCGGCCCCCAGCGACGCGGACTGGGACGTGGCCGCCGCCGCCGTCGCGGACGCGCCTCCCGCGTAGGGCGTCAGCAGCGTGGCCTTCGTCGCCTCCGCGGCGGCGCGGCCCGCGGGCGCCATGCTCGACACCGCGGTTCCAATCAGCTGCGCTCGCACCAGGGCCGACAGGGGCACCTGGCCCGCGCGCGCGCCATAGGACAGACGTGTGGCCGTGGCGTCGCAGGTCTGCCGTCCCAATTCGATGAGCACCACCCAGGGGAGCAGCGGCAGCGCATCCAGGAGCGTCGTCTTCAGCTCCCCCGCGCCGGCCTTGTGCACCAGGGTGCCCAGCATCCCCAGGCCACCCATCGCGAACAGGGGCTTGAGGACCGTGAGCAGCCTGCGTCTCCAGACGCACGGTGTGGCGGAAAGCCCCTCCCCGACGACGGCCCCCGGCCCGGCCAGGGC
>NZ_RAWL01000285.1:0-11308 GCF_003668885.1 Corallococcus sp. AB049A
GCTTCACGCCAACCGCCCGATTCTTGACCCCCCCGGAGGCGATTGATACGACCGTCGACCAGTCTCCCTCCGCTCTGTCGACCGAGGCCCCAGTGATGACGAAGCAGTCGCTCCTGTTGGCGTTCGCGGGCGTGCTGACCGCATGTGGCCCCGTGAAGTCCACGTCCAACATCCTCGACGCAGAAGTGCAGATCCAGGCCGCGCGCACCGCCGGGGCGGAGAAGGAAGCCCCCTACGAGTGGACGGCCGCCAACCTCTACCTGCAGAAGGCGCGGGAGGAGGTCGGCTATTCGGACTACCAGGCCGGCGTGGACTTCGCGGTGAAGGCCTCTCGCTTCGCCAACGAGGCGCGTGAGAAGGCCATGTCCGCGGCCAACAGCGGCGAACCCCAGGGCCGCCCCCAGAACCCGTGACGCCCGAGCGCACTCCGATGAAGCGTCTGACCCAGTCCGCGCTTTTCACCCTGCTCCTCACCTCCATCGCCTGCGTCAGCGGCAACAAGATCCGCGCTGACACGGAGGTGCTCACCGCCGACGTGGAGCGCGCCCGCCGGGGAGGCGCCCTGCGCTGCGCCCCCGCGGAGCTGGCCGCCGCGGAGGCCAACCTCGACTTCGCCCGGGGCGAGCTCAGCCAGGGCAACAGCTCGCGCGCCAACCAGCACGTGCGCGACGCCGACGCCGCGGTGAAGCGCGCCCTGGAGCTGTCCAAGAACTGCGGCCCGCGCCAGGTGCTGGTGCGCGACCGTCCGGAGGCGCCGCAGCAGGCGGAGCAGCCCCAGCAGCCCACCCAGCCCCAGCAGCAGGTGGTGGTGAGCATCGAGGAGACGGACAACGACGGCGACGGCGTCCTGGACAAGGACGACCCCTGCCCCGAGCAGGCCGAGGACGTGGACGGCTTCCAGGACCAGGACGGCTGCCCGGACCCGGACAACGACGGCGACGGCGTGCTGGACGCGCAGGACAAGTGCCCGCTCATCCCCGGCGTGGCGGAGAACAACGGCTGCCCGCCAGAGGCCCCCAAGGACCGCGACGGCGACGGCGTGCTGGACAACGTGGACCGCTGCCCGGACCAGCCCGAGGACAAGGACGGCTTCCAGGACGACGACGGCTGCCCGGACCTGGACAACGACCTGGACGGCATCGTGGACGGCACGGACAAGTGCCCCAACGAGCCCGGCCCGCTTCAGAACCTGGGCTGCCCCATCGTGGACAAGGACGGCGACGGCCTCAACGACGACAAGGACAAGTGCCCGGACGAGCCGGAGGACAAGGACGGCTTCCAGGACGACGACGGCTGCCCGGACCTGGACAACGACAGCGACGGCGTGCCGGACGCGCAGGACAAGTGCCCGAACGAGACCGGCCCGCAGGAGAACGGCGGCTGCCCGGATCCGGACCGCGACGGCGACGGCATCGTGGACCGCCTGGACGCGTGCCCTGACGACCCGGGCGTGAAGGAGGAGCGCGGGTGCGCCAAGCAGTACAAGATGGTCATCGTCAAGAAGGACCGCATTGAGATCAAGAAGCAGATCCTCTTCGGCACCGGCTCGGCGAAGATCATCGGCAAGCAGAGCACCACCATCCTGGACGAGGTGGCGCAGGCGCTGAAGGACGCGCCGTGGATCCGCAAGATGCGCATCGAGGGCCACACCGACTCCATGGGCAACGACACGGCGAACCTGAAGCTGTCCCAGAAGCGCGCGGACGCGGTGATGGCGCAGTTGCTCAAGCGCGGCATCGACCCGGGCCGCATGGAGGCCGTGGGCTTCGGAGAGACGAAGCCCGTGGCGCCCAACAACACGAAGGCGGGCCGCGCGCTCAACCGCCGCACGGAGTTCAACGTCATCCGGCAGTGATGACGTGACCCGGCGGTTTCCCCACGCGCCTCCCCGGGCCTCAAGGCCTTGGGAGGCGCGGTCGTTTCCGGGGGCTGCTCAGCCGTCCTTGAGCAGCTCGTGCAGCACTTCGGTGGCGTAGGCGCCGCGCGGCAGCTCGAACGTGAGCAGCGCGTCCTCGCCATCCACCGTGAGCTCCGCCGCGCCCAGCCGCACGCGGTACGGCCGGCGCGTGCCCTCCGTCTCGTCACCGCCGCGCTGGAAGTCGCTGAGCGTGACGCCCGCTTCGGTGAGCAGCCGCGCCTCGAACTCCGCGACCTCGCCCTTGGAGGCGGTCATCTTGGGGCCGAACATGGGCCCCGCCGGGCTCACCTCGAACGCGGCGACGCGCGGGTTGTCCACGTCCGGCGCCTCGCACACGAAGAGGCCGCCCGTCTCCTCCTTGCGCAGCACGTCGCCGAACAGCGCCGTGGCGAAGGTGCCCGCGGTGAGCCGCGCGGCCAGCGCCTGGTTGAAGAGGCGCGACTGGAAGGCGGACAGGTACAGCTTGCGCTGGAAGCGGTCCGGCCGCTTCGGCAGCCGCTGTCCCAACAGCAGCATCCGGCCCAGGTCCGCGTTGTCGCCGGCCCGCCCGAAGCGCTGCTCGCCGAAGTAGTTGGGCACGCCCTGCGCGGCCAGCAGGGAGAAGGACTCGCGCGCCGCGCCCGGGTCCTTCACGCCGCGAAGCCGCAGCCGGAAGCGGTTTCCCTTCAGGTGCCCGGTGCGCAGCTTGTTGCCGTGGCGCTTCGCCTCCAGCACACGCACGCCCTCCAGCGCGAACTCCGGCAGGCGCCCTTCCGCGTTCGCGGGCACGGACAGCCACTGCCGCGTCACCGCCTGCCGGTCCTTCATGCCCGCGGAGCCGATGTCGTCCTCGCGCACGCCCAGGGAGGACGCCAGCGCGCGCACCACCTCGCGCGTGTCCCGGCCGCGCTTCTCCACCCAGAGGTACAGGTGCGTGCCCTCGCCGGACGGCAGGTACGCGGGCAGCTCCTCCACCTCGAAGTCGTCAGGGGTGAGCTTGAACGCACCGCCGCACCCGGGCACGCCCGCGGTCAGCCTCGGGAAACCTGTATCCGTCGTCACGGCGCCTCGAGCGTGGCCAGGAGTTCCTTCACCCGGCGGGCCAGGTCCTCGTCCGCGCGCGACTCCAACAGCTCCCCCGCCTGGAAGAGCAGGAAGAACATCACGTCGCTCAGCGCCTGGCGGAACGAGGCCAGGGGCTCGCTGCCCAGGTAGGCGCGGTGCTTGTCGAAGGACTCCATCAGCCGGCCTTCCGGCAGGCTGCCATCCGCCGCGAACGCCAGCCCCTCCAGCACCGGCGACGACGACAGCGCCTGGTTGGCCAGCGCCGCGTTGGCCGCCGCGATGAACTCGCGGTCCATGCCGGAGCGGGCCACCTCGTCGCGGATCTCCCGGAAGATGAAGTTGAAGACGCGCGCCACCGGACGCGCATCCACCGGAGGCGCCTGGCGCACCGGCGGACGCACGCGCGGCGCGGCCGTCTTCTCCGGCGCCACGGCCGAGGCGGGAGCCCCCACCGGCTTGTCCGTCAGCCCCGCGAAGCCCCCCTCCAGCAGCCGGAAGACGACCTTGGTGATGTCGAACTCGGACAGCCGCGCCGCGTGCCCCAGCTCCAGCACCGTGCGCCGCCCGTCCAGCATCGCCAGCACGCGGTCCTCGTCCTCCTCCAGCTTGCCGTCGGACGGACGCTTGCGCGCCACGTACATGCGGCCGTGGGGGATGCGCTTGCGGAAGTGCGCCAGCTCGTCGATCTTCCGGATGCTGTCCATCAGCAGGCTCTGCGTGGACAGCTGGAGCGAGTGGCCCGTCTTCTCGTCCAGCGGCTGGTCGATGAGGAAGAACGTCCCCTCGCGCGCCAGCACGATGGCGTGGAAGATTTCGCTCACCTGGTGGGTGACGCACTTGAAGAGGTCGTGCGCCTGGAGCACGCCCTTCTCCACCAGCGCCCGGCCCAGCTTGGACGGCGACTGCTCGCGCAGCACCGCCTCCACCTGCGCGCGGTCCGCGTAGCCCAGCCGCACCAGGATTTCGCCCAGCCGGTCCGCGGGCTCCTCGGAGGTGGCGCCGCGCACCTCGCCCTCGCGCAGCGTGAGCGACCGCTCGCCGCCCGGCGTGTGCACGCGGATGACGCCGCTCCAGCGCGACTGGCTGAGGAACGCGATGAGGTCCGACAGCGGGAAGCCGCCCGCGTCACCGGCCAGCACCACGCGCGGCGTGGGGATGGAGCCCCCTTCCGGCGGCGTGCGGGAGAACACCAGCAGGTCGGGCGCGGTGGGCATCAGCGCGTACTGCCCCGAGCGTCCCGCGAGCGCGGGGATGCCGGTCCGGTCCACGGGGACCAGTTGCGCGGCGCCATCGATGCGGAAGCGTTGGCTCATCGAAGGGTCAGTCGGCGGCCCACGCGTTGTTGTTCGCGCGCCACTCCACCTCGTCCTCCATGCTGTGCTCCAGCTGGGCTTCCTGGAAGCCCAGCTCGTAGGCACGTCCATTGAAGAACACGGACGGGGTGCTGTTGATGGCCGCCATGCGCCCCTGCGCCTGGAAGCCTTCAATCTCGTCCTTGTACTGCTCCGTCTTCAACACCGCGGCCAGCTTGTCCCCGTCCAGCCCCACCGACTTCGCCAGCGCGGGCAGCGCCTCCGGCTTGAGGTTGTTCTGCTGGCCGAAGAGCGCGTCGTGCATCTGCCAGAACTTGCCCTGGTCGCGCGCCCACAGCACCGCCTGCGCGGCGGGGATGGCGTTGGCGTGCATGGAGAGCGGGAACGGCAGGTAGCAGAAGCGCACCTCGCTGGGGTGCTTCCTGGCGAAGCCCTCCAGGATGGGGCGGGCCTTGCCGCAGAAGGGGCACTCGAAGTCGGAGAACTCCGCCACCGTCACGGGCGCGTTCGCGTCGCCCTGGCACATGCGCGGATCCACCTTGAGCTGCACGCGCGGCTCGCGGAAGGACGCGTAGTACTTCGACAGCGTGACGATGACCTCGCTCGCGGGCCCGCCCTCCGCCACCATGCGCGCGGACAGCCTGGCCATCCGCTTCGCGTGCTTGCAGGGCGTGTGCTGCTTGAGGCACGCGCCCAGCGAGTGGGGGCAGCCGCAGTAGCAGAACTCGTCGGTGAACACCGTGGCCAGCTCGCGCTTCGCCGCCGGGGGCAGCGCGGAGAAGTCCATGCCGGGGATGCCCGTCAGCACCTGGGCCGGATCCGCGGACGGAGCTTCGGCCGGGGGCGCCACCGGCGCGGCGGAAGGGGCCGGAGCGGCCTTCGGCGGCGCCTTGGCCGTGGCGGGAACTTCCGCGCTCTTGGTGCAGCCGGCGCCCATCAGGGCCGCCGCGGCCAGCACGGGAGCAATACGCTTCCATCGAGGGAGGAACACGGCTCCGGGGTTTAGCCACGCGCGCCGGGCTTGTAAAGCAAGGCGGCCTTTGGCAGACGGCCCTTCGCCCATGCCCAGAGTCCTGATGTTGCACACGGGAGGCACGCTCGGAATGGCCGGTGGCCGGCCCTCCGCCCTGCGTCCCGCGGCCTTCTTCCAGACGCTCCGCAAGCGCGCCCCGGAGCTGTTCCAGCTGGCCGACATCGAACTGGAGCTGTTCTCCAACCTGGACAGCTCCGAGATGCAGCCGGAGCTCTGGAGCCGGATGGCCGCCCACCTCCACCGTCGGCTGCCGGACTTCGACGGGGCGGTGGTGACCCACGGAACGGACACGCTCGCCTTCACGGCCAGTGCGCTGTCGTTCATGCTGCGAAACCCGCCCTGCCCCGTGGTGCTGACGGGCTCGCAGCGGCCCCTGGGGGAGATCCGCTCGGACGCGCGGCTCAACCTCATTGACGCGGTGCTCTCCGCGCTCCAGGGCCCGCGCGAAGTGACCATCTGCTTCGACTCGCACCTGTACCGGGGCAACCGCACGCGCAAGGTGAAGGTGGCCGAGTACGACGCGTTCGAGAGCCCCAACTTCCCGGTGCTGGGCACGCTGGGCGTGGACGCCACGTTCGAGAAGGGCCTGGCGTCCCGGGGCCCCTTCCGCCTCCATGAGAAGCTGGATCCGCGCGTCTTCCTCCTGAAGGTGTACCCGGGGCTGGACCCCGCCCTGCCGCTGCAGCTGCTGCCGCACGTGAAGGGGCTGGTGGTGGAGGCGTACGGGGCGGGCAACGTGCCCATCGCGCCGGAGCTGGGCCGCTCGCTCCTGCCGCTCTTCGTCCAGGCGCGGGAGCGGGGCGTGCCGGTGCTGGTGGTGAGCCAGGCGTACCGCAACGGGGTGGACCTCACGCTCTATGAGTCCGGGGCGAAGGCACTGGCGGAAGGGGCGGTGGGCGGCGCGGACATGACCCCCTCCGCGGCGCTGGTGAAGCTGATGCAGGGGCTGGCGGAGCATCCCCGGGGGGGCGAGGCCCTCTCCCGCTTCCTCCGGACGCCCGTGGCCGGCGAGCTGTCCGTCGGGCGGCCGACAGTTCCTCCACCGGAGAAGAAGAGGCGGCGGCCGGCGCGGGTGGGGAGGGTCGCCTGACACCGGGTGCGTGAAAGGAGCGTGGGTGTGCTTGCCGCCGTGAAAAGGCGGCCCGTAAGATGGGAGGCGCGATGTCCGAGGAGAAAACTTCCGTCCATTCCATTTCGGACCTGCTGGGCAGCGCCCAGCAGCAGAGCGCGTATCTGATCGTCATCAGCGCCAAGTCCGCCGCCGGCATCGGGCGGATGTTCAAGCTGGACCGCTCGGAGGTGGTGCTGGGCCGCAGCTCGGAGGCCCAGTTCCAGGTGGAGGACGACGGCATCTCCCGCAAGCACGCGAAGGTGGTCGCCATTGGCGACGGCCGCTTCCAGCTCGTGGACCTGGGCAGCACCAACGGCACGTACCTCAACGGCCTGAAGGTGAGCGCGGCGCCGCTGTACGACGGCGACAAGATTCAAATCGGCTCCAACACGGTGCTGAAGTTCAGCATCCAGGACGCGCTGGAGGAGCAGTACCAGCGCAGCATCTACGAGTCCGCCACGCGCGACGGCCTCACCCGCGTCTACAACAAGAAGTACTTCATGGAGACGGTGCGCAAGGAGTTCGCGTACTGCCTGCGCCACCGCGTGCCGCTGTCGCTGGTGCTCTTCGACGTGGACCACTTCAAGCGCATCAACGACGTGTACGGCCACCCGGCCGGAGACTTCGTGCTGACGCGCATCGCGCAGCGGGTGGCGGACACGGTGCGCACCGAGGACCTGCTCGCGCGCTACGGCGGCGAGGAGTTCGCGCTGATGCTGCGCGAGTCCGCGGAGGACGCGGCCCTGGCGTGCGCGGAGCGCTGCCGCGTGGCGGTGGACCGCGCGGACTTCATCTTCAGCGGCACGCCCATCAAGGTGACCATCAGCCTGGGCGTGGCGACGCTGCTGGACTCGGACTTCTCCCAGCCGGAGGACCTCATCTCCGCCGCGGACAAGTACCTGTACCGGGCCAAGCACGCGGGCCGGAACCGCGTGGACGCCAAGGCCATCAGCGGCCCGTGAGCCCCGGCTTCAGCGCCCGAAGCCCAGCCGCCGCAGTCCCTCTTGCGACACATGTTTGACGTGCGTGTCCGCGTCGCGTGACGCGGCCTCGCTGAGCGCCGCCACGGCCTGCGGTCCGCCCAGCGTGCTCAGCGTCCGCGCCGCCGCGACGCGCACGTCCGCCACCGGGTCTCCGCGCAGCCGCTCCGCCAGGACGCGCACGTGCGCGGCGCGGCCCACGAACTCCAGCGCCCGCGCCGCCGCCGCGCGAACCACCGGGTGCTCCGACGCCAGCAGCCCCGCCGCCTCGTCTCCCCGCGACGGCTGACGGTAGGCGGACAGCACGTCCAGCGCGGCCACCACCACCTCCGGCGAGCCGTCGTCCAGCGCCCGCGCCGCCAGCGCCATCGCGTCACCGTTGCGGGGCAGCGCCCCCAGCGCCCGCACCGCGCCCGCACGCACCGGCACCACGTTCGATGAGAAGAAGGGCGCCAGCCGCTTCGCGGGAGGCGGGCCCTCCGAGCAGTCCCCCAGGAACGCCACCGCCTCTCCCTGGACCTCCGGCGTCCGGGCGTGGCGGCCCTCCGCGACGTCGCGCAGGAAGGCGAAGCAGCCCTTCTCGTGGGCCATCGCGCCCAGCCACGGACGGGCGGCCTCCGGGGACTCCGCGTCCTTCACCCCCTGGAGCGCCACGTCGCGCAGGGGCTTGCCAGCGGACTCCGCCAGGCCGCGCGCCGCCAGCTCGCGAACCCGCCCGTCGTCGTCCCCCAGCGCCCCTTCCAGCTCCCGCTTCGCCAGCGGGCCATACCGGCGCAGGGTGGCCACCGCCGTGCGCCTGCGCTGCGCGTCTCCAGACGCAAGCTCCGGCCGCAGCGAGTCCAGCTCGCGCGAGTACACGGCGAAGAGCCGGTTGATGACCGCCTCGTCCGGCGGCTTCGCCTCGGTGAGCAGCAGCCGGCCCACGGACGCACGCTGCCGCTCGGCCACTGCGAACAGGAGCTCCGCCATCACCGCGTCGCCCGCGACGGGGCGCGACGCCACCGCGTCCAAGACCACGCGCGTCGCGGAGCGCCCCAGGAAGGTGGCCAGGTGCAGCAGCGCCGGCAGCCGCACGGACGGCTCCTGCGAGTACATCTCCAGCGACAGCGACTGCCGCACGGCGTCCCGCTTCGCCCACACCCGCGAGGCGGCCGAAGGGCCCCGGGCCCCCGCCTCCCGCAGGAAGTCCGCCGTGGAGCTGCCGGAATCCGCGGCGGCCCGGACGGCGGTGAGACAGGCCCCCAGGTCCGCGTCCTCCGGGGACTCAAGGAAGGGTCCGCGACGTGGCGGCGGCAGGAGGCCCAGCACTCGGAAGCGACCGTGCCGGCCCGGGAGGGGCTGGCCGCCAGCAGGAGGACCAGGAAGAGGAGGCGGAACACGCACCCGGGATTCTAGCGCACAACGGCCCCATCCTTTCCGTGCGGGTCTCCTTGCCTTTTCCGGCCCGCTGCGCCATACCCCCCGACCCTTTGAAGATTTCCAGACTGCATCCAGCTAGGCGGAAGGAGGTGACTGCATGCCCGGTATTCGAGTGAAGGAAGGTGAGTCCATCGAAAGCGCCCTCAAGCGCTTCAAGAAGGCCACCGAGAAGGCCGGAATCCTCTCCGAGATCCGCAAGCGCGAGCACTACGAGAAGCCTTCCGTGAAGCGGAAGAAGAAGGCCCTCGCCGCCAAGAAGCGCGCTGTGAAGAAGGCCCGCAAGTCGTACTAAGCAGGGTCTCGCAGTGAGGAGCCGGGGCTCCGTCAGGTGCCCTGGCTCCCGCCGTCCCATCCGCTGGCGCGGCGACCCTTTTCCCCGCCCGTGAGGAACCCCGACATGACCACCCTGAAAGAGCGCCTGACCGCGGACCTGAAGGACGCGATGAAGGCCAAGGACGAGCTGACCCTGAGCGTGGTGCGCATGCTCAAGAGCGCCGTGAAGTACAAGGAGGTCGAGCCGGGCGCGAGCGAGCTGGATGACGCGGGTATCCAGCAGGTCATCGCCACCCTCATCAAGCAGCGCCGCGACTCCGTCGAGCAGTTCAAGTCCGGCGGCCGTCCGGAGCTGGCGGAGAAGGAAGAGCAGGAGATCTCCGTCCTGCAGCGCTACCTGCCCAAGCAGCTCACCCCGGAAGAGCTCACCGCCGCCGTCCAGGCCTCCATCGCCGAGGTCGGCGCCAAGGGCCCCAAGGACATGGGCGCGGTCATGAAGAACGTGAACCCCAAGGTCCAGGGCAAGGCCGAGGGCAAGGCCATCTCCGAGGAAGTGAAGGCCCAGCTGGCCAAGCTGTCCTGAAGTCCCCGCCGTAACCAGGGGAAGGGGCGCCGGGAAACGTCTCCCAGGTGCCCTCCCCGACCCGGGCTTGAGCGGATTTTTTGATCCCTCGCCCTCCGCCCATTAAGCGCTGATCCTTCGAGGGCTCCTTTCCGCCCGTCCCCCACCCTGGGAGGCGAGCGGGCAGCCTGGAGGAGTGCGCGCCGTGTCCCAGCTTCCGTCCGTTTCCGCGCCCCGTCCGCGTCCGGCTGCCCTACCCGCCTGGGAGGACGGCCCGGGGGGATGCCGCCCAGGGTGCGTCAGACGGGGCTGTCAGGGTGAAGGGCGGCAGGCCGCGCTCATGCGGGTGGATGGAGGAGGGGCGTCGTGATTCCGGAGCACAAGATCCAAGAGGTCCTCGACCGAGTGGACATCGTGTCGCTGGTGTCCCGCCACGTGGAGCTGAAGAAGGCGGGCCGTGAGTTCAAGGGCCGCTGCCCCTTCCACCAGGAGAAGACGCCGTCCTTCTACGTGGTGCCGGAGAAGCGCTTCTATTTCTGCCACGGCTGCCGTGCGAGCGGCGACGCGGTGTCCTTCATCCAGCGCTACCTGGGCAAGACGTTCCAGGACGCGGTGCGGGACCTGGCCCAGGAGGCGGGCATCGACCTGGAGGCCGCGCAGGACCCGGGCCTCAAGGAGCGCCAGCAGGTCAAGGAGGCCACGGACTTCGCCGCCGAGCACTTCCGCGGTCTGCTCTGGCACGAGGACGAAGGCCGCGCCGCCCGGGCCTACCTGGCCAGCCGTGGCGTGTCGGAAGAAGTGGCCCAGTCCTTCGGGCTGGGGTGGGCGCCCGCGGAGTGGAGCCTCCTGGCGGACCGCTTCCAGAAGAACGGGATGCTGGAGTGGGGCCTGAAGGCGGGGCTCGTCAGCAAGCGCAACAGCGGGGAGGGCTGCATCGACTTCTTCCGCAGCCGCCTGATGGTGCCCATCCGCGCGCCGGAGGGGCGGCCCATCGCCTTTGGCGGCCGGCTGGTCGCGGCGGAGGACGGGCCCAAGTACCTCAACTCGCGCGAGTCCCGGCTCTACAACAAGAGCGAGACGCTCTTCGGCATGGACCAGGCGCGCGACGCCATCCACAAGCGCAAGACGGCCGTGCTGGTGGAGGGCTACTTCGACTGCATCGGCCTGCACCAGGTGGGCGTGCGTCACGCGGTGGCGCTGTGCTCCACCAACCTCACCGCCGGACACCTCCAGGTGCTCAAGCGCGCGGAGGCCCGCGACCTGGTGCTGCTGTTGGACGGAGACTCCGCGGGCCTGGCCGCCGTGGAGCGTCTGGCCGGTCCCCTGCTCGCCGCGGGCGCCCCTACGCGGGTGGCGCTGCTGCCGCAGGGAGACGACCCGGACGTGTTCGCCCGGCGCGAGGGCACTGACGGCGTGGAGCGGCTGCTCGAAGGCGCCCAGCCCCTCACCTCCTACCTCTTCGCCACCCTGCTCCCCGCGGGCAAGCAGGCGAGCTTCGAGGAGAAGATGGCCGCGCTGGAGCGGCTCAAGCCCGTCACCTCCCAGGTGCCTCCGGGGCTGACGCGCTCGGCGCTCATCAGCGCGCTGGCGGGCCACTTCGGCTGGATGCCGGCGCAGATTGAGTCGTCCATCCAGTACAAGCCGCCCCCCACGCC